>JAKITE010000130.1 GCA_021648225.1 Paracoccaceae bacterium | reverse complement strand
GTCTGGCCGTTTTTTCAAGATGGCCGGCAGAATATCCAAAGCATCACCGTCAGGCATATTTACATCGGTGACAATCACGTCACCCTCGCCCTCCTCCACCCATTTCCACAGGGTTGAAATGGTGGAGGTTGATCGCACACGACACCCCGCACGGGTTAAAGCCTGTGAAATAACCGTGCGTATGGTGCGGTCATCATCCGCAACAATAATAGTTCCGTCCATCTAAGCCTCGTTTCCTTGCCAGACCGGCAAAAGAATTTGAAAAACCGCGCCAGTATCCGAGGAATGGCATTCCACCACCCCGCCATGATCGGCAATAATTTTGGAAACCAAAGCCAGCCCCAGCCCCGAGCCATTGGCCTTGCTGCTGACAAACGGATCAAATATATCCGCCAGCAGATTGGCCGGAATGCCTTTGCCGTTATCCGAAACGCTTACCACAATCGGCAGGCTTTTGCGCCGCTTGCCGGGCATGGAAAGTTTAACCCCCGGGCGAAATGCGGTTCGCAAGGTAATCGCGCCGGCTTTTGCTGTTGCCTCTGCGGCATTTTTCATCAGGTTTTGAAATACCTGCATCAGCAGGTCTGCATCGCCGGAAACCAGCGGGATTGACGGGTCGTAAAGCTCTTTGAACTTGATATGACTGGCAAAACCGGCAATTGCCGCGCGTTTGCTGCGGTTTAGAATATCGTGGATATTCACCCCGCTTTGCACAATCGGGCGCGCATCGCCAAACATTTCGACCCGGTTAACCAAATCCCCGATCCGGCGGGTTTCATCCAGTATCAGCGCGGTTAATTCCTGATCCTCAACCGGCAGGTTCATCGCCAAAAGCTGGGCCGCGCCGGATATTCCGGCCAGCGGATTTCTGATTTCATGGGCCAGCATCGCCGCCATGCCGGTAACGGAGCGCGCCGCGCTGCGATGCGACAAAGACCGATCCATTTTATTGGCAATGCCACGCGGATGCAAAACCAGAAGCACCTCTCCGGCATCGTTTTGCAGACGGGTGGTTTGCACATTTGCAACCCCGCGCGGGTTGTCGCCCCAGCCGATTTCGACATCATGCAACACCACCGAATTCATGCCTTGCAGGGCTTGTTTAACCACATCCAGCAAAGCACTGGTTGCGCCGGTAAACGCCTCTAGCGGTTTTAACCGCATTTGCCGGATTGAACTATGGGTGAATATTTCAGCGGCAGTATTGGCCTCGCAAATCCGGCAATCCGGCCCGATCACAAAAGCAGGAAACGGCAATGCGGCCCAGATATGTTCAAAATTCATGCGGCCAGCCTTTTGCTGTCGGACAGGCCCGCGCGCAATTCAGAAATCACCTTTTCGGGATCCGGTTCACGAATGATCAATTTGCGTAATTCAGCCCCGTTATCAAGGGGTTCCAGATACCAGCTAAGGTGTTTTCTGGCGCATTTCATGCCTTGTTCCACCCCGTAAAAACCCAACATGGCTTGGTAATGCTCAATCACAAGCTCACATAATGCCCCGCCATACAGGGCTTTTTGCGGTGCCTTGCCACGCAAAGCATCGCTGATCTGCGCCAAACGCCACGGCGCGCCTTGTGCCCCGCGCCCAACCATAACCCCGTCAGCACCGGAATGCGCCAATGCCCGCCTCGCCGAATTTTCATCAATAATATCGCCATTGGCAATTACCGGAATATTCACCGCTTCTTTAACCATTTGAATGGCGTGCCAATTTGCCTGGCCTTTGTAAAACTGACAGCGGGTGCGCCCGTGAACGGTGATCATTTTAACCCCGACATCCTCGGCCCGTTTGGCAATTTCAGCCGCGTTCAGCTGGCTTTCATCCCAGCCCAGCCGCATTTTCAGGGTAACCGGCACATCCACCGCATCGACCACAGCCTTGACCAGCACCAGCGCATGGTCCGGCTGGCGCATCAGCGCGGACCCGGACAAACCATTGGTAACCTTTTTGGCCGGACAGCCCATATTGAAATCAATAATCCTTGCGCCCTGCCCTGCAACCATTTTGGCGCCTTCCGACATCCAGTAAGCCTCGCGTCCGGCAATCTGAACCGCGGTTTTTTCCACCTTCAGGCCCAGTTCAGCCCTTGATTGGCGCGTTTTAACCGCCTGCACCAATTCCTGACTGGCAATCATTTCCGAAACCACCAGCGCCGCGCCGAATTTCAACACAATATTGCGAAATGGCAGGTCGGTTATGCCTGCCATCGGTGCCAATAAAACAGGCGTATCGGTAAAATCTATGGGCAAATGCCTATTCCTTGTGCAGAAACAACAGAAATATCGGTAAAATGCAATTTGGGCAATAGGGCAATTTACCGATTGTTTCAAAAAATGGTTTTGGAGTATCAAGACCTATGGAACAAAAAATATCAGGTTTGATTGTGGCCGCAGGGCGCGGAATGCGTGCCGGTGGCGGCATTCCCAAACAATACCGCGTTATTGCTGGAAAAACCGTGTTGCGGCATGCCGCAGAGGCATTGCTGGCCCATCCGGCGATCATGGATTTGCAAATCGTTATTCACCGTGATGATATGGATTTGTATCGCGATGCCACCAAAGGTTTACCGGTTATGCCGGTTGTTTTTGGCGGTAAAACCCGATCCGACAGTGTTTTGACGGGGTTAAAAGCGCTTGAGAAATCAAAGCCCGATACAGTGTTGATTCACGATGCTGCGCGGCCCTTATTGCCAATTCAGGTGATTGATAATCTGCTGGATGCCTTGCAAGGCAACAAAGCCGCGGTGCCCTGCCTTAAGGTAGTCGATGCGCTTTGGCGTGGCGATAAACAGGTGGAAAAACCGGAAAATCGCGATAATCTTTGGCGGGCGCAAACGCCGCAAGGCTTTGATTTCAAGACCATTCTGAATGCTCACCAATTGGCAACCCAACCGGCGGATGATGATGTTGCGCTGGCCCGTCAAATGGGCATAAAGGTTGCAATTACCACCGGTTCGGAACAGAATTTCAAAATTACCACTGTGGCGGATTTTGCCCGCGCAGAGAAAGAGCTGACAAATATGGATATTCGCACCGGCAACGGTTTTGATGTGCATGCATTCGGGGCTGGCGAATTTGTCACCCTTTGCGGGGTTCAAATCCCGCATTCCAACGGGCTGTCCGGCCACTCGGATGCCGATGTGGCCATGCACGCAGTGACCGATGCGATTTTTGGCGCTTTGTGCGAGGGTGATATCGGTCAATGGTTTCCGCCAAATGACGATCAATGGAAAGGCGCAAATTCTGCAATTTTCCTTGAAAAAGCCGTTCAGCGCGTGGCTGAGCGTGGCTTTACCCTAAATCACATAGATTGCACAATTATCTGCGAAATGCCTAAAATCGGCCCTCACGCGGCTGCCATGCGCGCGAAAATGGCTGAAATCACCGGTTTGACGCTGGATCGTATATCGGTAAAAGCAACTACGTCGGAACGGCTTGGCTTTACCGGGCGCGGCGAGGGCATCGCAGCAATGGCAACCACAACATTGGTAAAATCATGAGCAGATTAATCACAACCTTTTTCTATGTGGGCCTATTGCCCAAAGCCCCCGGAACATGGGGGTCGCTGGCCGCATTGCCGCTGGCCTATGGCTTGCATTATTTTGGCGGCTTTCCGGCGCTGCTGGCGGGGGTTGTTATCAGCTTTATCGTCGGGGTTATCGCCATCAAATCCGCAACCAAAGGCAAAGAAGACCACGACCCGTCGGAAATTGTGATTGACGAGGTTTGCGGCCAGTGGATTGCCCTGCTGCCGGTTTCTGCGGGGCTTTGGTTTGCCGGCGTGGACCCTGCGGTTTTCCCTTATCCCGGCTGGGTCTCGGCGTTTCTGCTGTTTCGGCTTTTTGACATCTGGAAACCATGGCTGGTTGGCTGGGCAGATCGCAAACACACGCCGCTTGGCGTGATGCTGGATGATGTGATCGCGGGGGCTTTTGCCGCTATTCTGGTTACATTGGCCGCTGGTATTGCCCATGGGGTGCCGTGGTGATGCTGGCAAAACAGGTTTTACAGCATTGCCGTGAAAAAGGTTGGCAAATTGCCACTGCCGAAAGCTGCACGGGCGGGCTGGTGGCCGCGGCCCTGACAGACATTGCCGGATCATCGGATGTGTTTGATCGCGGGTTTGTCACCTATTCCAACGCTGGCAAGACGGAAATGCTGGGGGTCGACCCAGAATTGATCAACCAATTCGGCGCTGTCAGCCAACAGGTGGCTGAAAAAATGGCCATCGGCGCATTACGCCATTCCGATGCCGATATTGCGGTTTCAATTACCGGCGTTGCCGGCCCCGGGGCCTCGGAAAATAAACCCGAAGGGCTGGTCTGGTTTGGGTTGGCCAATAAGCACAGCGTGGTTATTTCGCAAAAAATGGAATTCAGGCCATTGGGACGACACGAGGTGCGCGCGGCAAGCGTCAAACATGCATTACAGCTGTTATTAAACACCTGACCCACACCTAACACCTTGTAATTTAACCATAAAGCTGTTTTGCGCGCTGCTCGAACGCGCCAACAATGCGTTTCATGGCTTGGTCAAATACCACGCCAATCAAGGCTTGCAGCACCTTGGATTTGAATTCAAAATCCACATGAAATGCCACCTCGCAGCCCTGTTCGCGGGGGGTGAATTGCCAATTGTTCACCAGATATTTAAACGGCCCGTCCAGATATTCGACATCTATTCGCCGCGCATCGGGCAACAAGGTTACACGGCTGGTGAACCGCTCCCGAAAAACCTTAAAGGAAATAATCAGGTCGGCCTCGATCACGGTGCCATCGGTGATTTTGGTGGTTTTGCGAATGCGCGCGCCCGCTGTCCAAGGCAGGAATTCCGGATATTTGGCCACATCGGCGATCAGGTCAAACATTTGTTCGGCGCTATGCGGCATGACGCGCGTTTCGGAATGGCAAGGCATATTATAAACTCTTTGTTGTCTGCTTATCAAATGACATAAACTAGTAAAGAATCACAAGGACAAGTGCATGGACCACTCCAATTATGTCATCGACGAGATGATTTCAGCCAAAACCATCGCAGCGCGGGTGGAATCACTGGCAGCGGAGATTTCCGAATATTTCAAAGGCACCGACAAACTGGTAGTGGTCGGGTTGTTGCGCGGGTCTTTCGTGTTTATCGCTGACTTGGTGCGTGAACTTGACCTGCCGGTCGAGGTCGATTTTCTGGAGGCGTCATCTTATGGCAACGCCACCGAATCCTCGCGCGAGGTGCGTATCTTAAAAGACCTGCGCGGCGAGATTGAAAACCGTGATATTCTGGTGGTCGAAGATATCATCGACACCGGCCACACCATGACCCATGTTTTGCAATTGCTGAAATCCCGCAACCCCGCACGGCTAAAGGTCTGTGCCTTGCTTGATAAACCCTCGCGACGCGAGGCGGATGTTACGGCTGACTGGACCGGCTTTGAAATTCCCGATGAATTTGTGGTGGGTTATGGCATTGATTATGCACAACGCAACCGCAACCTGCCCTATATCGGGTCAGTGAGGTTCACCAAATGAATGTTTTCTGGCTGTTGAAAATGAAACGGCTGGCGGATAATCCGCCAAGCAAGAAACGTATTATTTTTGTTTTGGGCATTCTTGCTTTTATCGCGGTACTGGCGTTTTACGAACATTTTTTTGGCTGGCCAGAATTTTTAACCGTAGACAAAGGCGTCGGGCGTCGCGGGTTTGTATTGCCCTGATTCAGGGGCAGACCCTAGGCAGAACCCGATATAACCCGGTCAATCGCCTTGATCATCCGGTCAACCGCGCCGCTATGCAATTGGTAAAATGCATTTGCCGCCTGCTGATCACGGGCCATGGTGGTTTCATTTTCCAACCGTTGATGGATTTCGTCCACCAGCGAATCAATGCTCTGGCATTGGGTCAAAACCCCCGCTTCGATCGCTTCCAGCGCCGGGAATTCAATGGTCCAGGTATAGGGCCCGACAAATACCGGTTTTTTCAGTGCCAGCGGTTCGATCACATTATGCGCGCCGGTTGGTGTAAACCCGCCGCCGACAACAACGATATCTGCCAAGGCGAGGTAAAAATACATCTCCCCCAGCGAATCCCCCGTCAACACATCGACCTGTGCCAGATCCCGTTTGCCATCAAACCCGAAATCCGCATCCATACATTGACTGCGCGCCATTACCTTTAGCCCCGCCTGTTCCAGCATTTTGCGCGCAACGCAAAACCGTTCCGGCGCGCGCGGCACATAGACAAATAGCGGTGGCGGGCGGCCCGGCGTTTTATATCGAGACCGCATTTTTGTGATCGCCTCGATATATTTTTCATCTTCGCCGATTACCACGCTGGCAAGGGTGATCACCTGCCGACCTTTCAGGTGTTGCGCACGGATTTTGGCCGCTGCTGCCAGCATCGGCTTGGGTAAGGCCCTGTCAAAACGCAGCTCGCCGGTCATGACCACATTGGCTGCGCCAAACCAGCGAAACCGCTCTGCATCCGGTTCCGATTTAATCAACAATCCGGCAAACCCAGTTGCCAACCGGCCCCTAAGACCAAATTTCCGTTTGTCCCGCTCAAAGCTTTTGGCGGGGTAATGGCCGTTACACATAAACAGCGGCACCTTGTGGCGCCTTGCGCTGGCAATCATGCGCGGCCACATTTCGATCTCCATCACCAGACCGAATTTTGGGGAAAATGCCTTGAAAAACCGCCGGAAAACCCAGTCATATTCCAGCGGCACATAGACAGGCACCAACTGCCCCGAGGCGCATTCTGCCGCAAACAGTTTTTGTGCAGCCGCGCGGCCTGCGGGGGTGAAATGGGTGGTTACCACCGTTTCGCCATCATCCAGAAATCGGCGTATCAGCGGCACAGCAGCGTTCATTTCCCCCAAAGAAACCGCGTGCAGCCAAATTGCGTCCGGCACTGTTGCCTTGTAAAACCCGAAACGTTCGCGCAGGTGCAGGCGATAGCGCGGGTCTTTGCGGCTGCGCAGATAGATATACAGAATAATTACCGGCAAGGTTACCGCCATCAGCACCGCATAAAGGATCAATGCCAAGCGCATCGAATAACTGTCAAAGCTTTTTGCCATTTGTTATTGATCCGGCCCGTTCACATGGGTGCCAAGCACCACCGCTGTATTGGCGCGCACATCGGTTTTAACCGCTTGTCCGATAACCAAATCATAGTGTTTTGGGGCGGCACCAAACCCGGGCCGCACGGAACGCACCGCATCGGCTGAAATGATTTCCCCTGCTTTCAGGTCTTTGACAAAATACAGCGAGCGGCGGAATTTGGTGTTTTCGCGTTCCGAGGATTTACGACCGTAATCGACCTTGCCCATGGCAGACCACGCAGTGCGCGCACCGTGGCATAGCGCGGCAAATTCTTTTGGCTCCAGCGAAAAACTGTCATCCGGTCCGCCGCCGCTGCGATCAAGGGTGAAATGTTTTTCGATAATAGCGGCCCCCATGGCCACACTGGCAATGGCGGTGGTATTGTCCAATGTATGGTCCGACAGGCCTGTCACCAACCCGAACCTGTTGATCATATCGGGAATGGTGCGCAGGTTGTATTGATCAGCCGGAGCAGGATAGCCGCTGACGCAATGCAAAATCGCCAGCTCGCGGCAACCACCCTCCCG
>JAKITE010000129.1 GCA_021648225.1 Paracoccaceae bacterium | reverse complement strand
GCTTCGTGCGCTTCTTTTTATGTGCCTGTTCAAGTGACGAAAAACTCTGCTGTTTCAATGCCAAATCCCCGCTAATTCCTGCCAGAATTATAACACATAAATCAGGAAGTCGTTCAGAGATTCCTTAATTTGCAGCCGCAATCATGCCACGTTCTGCTGCCAGTTCACGCATTTTCAATTGCAGTTTTTCAAATGCCCGCACTTCAATCTGGCGAATGCGTTCGCGGCTGACCTCGTAAATCTTGGACAGGTCTTCCAATGTGATGCTTTCCTCGGATAAACGCCGCTGGGTTAAAATATCCTGCTCCCGCTCGTTCAAACCTTTCATCGCCTCGGCCAGCAATTCACGGCGAATGTCCAATTCATCTTTTTCCGCATAATCCGCAGCTTGGTCGGCATCTTCGTCCTCCAGCCAGTCTTGCCATTCCGCAGCACCCTCGCCATCGGTTTTGATCTGCGCGTTTAAGCTGGCATCGCCGCCCGACATGCGCTGGTTCATCGAAATCACTTCTTTTTCAGTAACGTTCAATTCCGTAGCAATACGTTTGACATTTTCAGGCCGCAGGTCGCCCTCCTCCAACGCACCAATTTTGTTTTTGGCTTTGCGCAGGTTGAAAAACAGCTTTTTCTGGGCCGACGTCGTCCCCATTTTCACCAGAGACCAAGACCGCAAGACATATTCCTGAATGCTGGCGCGGATCCACCACATGGCATAGGTAGCAAGGCGAAAACCCTTTTCAGGATCGAACCGTTTGACCGCCTGCATCAGGCCAACATTGGCCTCGGAAACCACTTCGGCTGTGGGCAATCCATAGCCGCGATAGCCCATGGCGATTTTGGCCGCAAGGCGCAGATGGCTGGTGACCAGTTGATGGGCAGCATCACTGTCTTCGTGGTCTACCCATGCTTTGGCCAGCATATATTCCTGTTCCGGTTCCAGCATCGGGAATTTACGGATTTCCTGCATATAACGCGACAGGCCTTGCTCCGGTGACGGAGCGGGTAATCTTGCATAGCTCATCTGTCTCTCCTCTTTACGCATTTTTAGCGCTTTAATAGTATATGGCGTCACACAAGCGGGTGTTCAATATGTTACGCTGGTAAATTATACGTTAGCCAGCGTGATTTCCGTCGTTTTTGACAGCCTCATCAACCAGTATCACAACACTGCCACGCTTGCGGCCGGTATCCACATAAGCATGTGCATCAACAATATCCGCAAAGGCATAACACCGGTCAATCACCGGCTGGAAATCACCAGCATCAACCATATCTGCTAATTTTTCAAGGCTTGCGCTTGATTCAGATGACGTGCCGGATTTTGCCGATTTCCCGGATTTACGTGATACAAACGGCGCTTGCACCATCTCCCAAAACGACCCAAGCACAATCAATAGCCGCCCGTTCGAGGTTAGAATATCTTTCACCCGAGGCCAAGGCGCCGTGCCGGCGCTATCATAAATAATGTCGAACTTCTGGCCTGATTTGGTAATATCCTGCACCGTATAATCAATCACATGATCCGCGCCCATTGATTTGACCAGATCAAAATTTCTGGCGCTGCAAACAGCCCAAACCTCGGCTTTGGCGTGCTTGGCAATCTGGATCGCCGCCAGCCCTGTGTTGCCGGATGCGCCGTTTATCAACACCTTTTGACCCGCTTTTATTTGCCCAAGATCATGCAGGAAATACAGCGCAGTTGTGCCGCCAAAGGCCAGCCCTCCGGCTTGTTTGAAGCTAAGCGAAACAGGCATCATCGCCAGCTTGTTTTGTGCAACTACCTTATATTCCGCATGGCCGCCAAAACCGCCGCCGGCAAACACGCGGTCGCCTGGGTTAAAACGCGTGACTTTGGCTCCGACCGATTCAACCACACCCGCCAATTCCGCGCCCAGTATTTTATTCCTTGGGCCGCAAATACCCAATCCGAGCCGTGCCAATATCGTAAACCCGGCCGGAAAACTACCGCTGCGCAAGCGCCAATCACTGGAATTCACCGCCGTTGCATGAATTTTTACCAATACCTGATTGGGTTTTGGCACCGGTTTTGGCACATCGGCAATACGAACAACCTCGGGCGGGCCATATTTGGTATAAACCGCTGCTTTCATTGCTTTTCTCCGGACTTTGACGGGGTGAAACCGAACACTTCTTCCAGCGGCTTATCAAAAACAATCGCAATTTGAAAAGCCAGTTCCAGCGTTGGCGAATATTTGGCGTTTTCGATCGCGACAACGGTTTGGCGGGTCACGCCGATGGCCTCGGCCAAGGCTTTTTGGGTCATCTCGTCGTGGTCAAACCGCAAACGCCGGATGATGTTGGAAACGCGGCTTTTTCCCATGTTCAATACCCCCGACGATAGCAGACCAGCTTGAAAATATCACCAGCGATCGAGGCCACAAACATCGACGTAATTGTCGCAAATATCACCATCAATGGCGCGACCTCGAAAACCAGCGCGATGGCTGACCCGACAAATCCGAAGCTGAACACAATAAATGAAAACTGCATGGCTTTGAGGTCAATCAACTTGTCGCGCTCATCCACCACAAAATCAGCTGTTTTTTCGCCGGTGGCCATCGCGTGAATAATGCTGAAAATGACCGAAGTGATGATGACAATAATGATGCTGGCGGCAATCATATACAGCACCGATTTGCCCATCAGCACCCCCGCATCCGCAGCATCAAACCGCCCTTCCAGATAAAGCTGATGCATTTTGAAACTGTAAACCCCGAACACCAACATTCCAGTCAGCAATGAGACAACTGTGTTTTTCTCGGTATAAGTCATTTTGCCCTCACAAAGTATAATTTCTTTTACCTTATGTATAAATAACTTTACCTCATGTCAAACATATTTGACACCAAATTACAAAATTCCTCACAACCCGTTGTGTTTCCACATGAATTAATTCCGAATTGCGGTCAGCAACGCCTCAAAATCCGCCGGAAGCGGTGCTTCAAACCGCAATTCCGCCCCCGTTACCGGATGAACGAATCCCAAAACCCCTGCATGCAACGCTTGGCGAGCAAAGCCCCGCAAGGCCTCGACCCCCACATCCGATAGCGCTTTTTTCGGAATAGCGCGCCGCGATCCATACACGGGGTCACCAATCAGCGCATGCCCCACATACGACATATGCGCGCGAATTTGATGGGTGCGCCCGGTTTCCAGCCAGCATGACACCAACGAGGCCACTGGTCGTTCTGACGGGCCAAAAGCCTCGTCACAGCGCGCCCGCGTTATCGCATGCCGCCCTGCATCCTTTACCACGGCCATGCGCTTACGGTCGGTCCTGTGCCGCGCGATATTGCCCGAAATACGCACCACATTGCCCTTTTCGAACCGCACACCGTTAATGCCTGCCAGCCGCGGGTCCATGGCGGATGGGCGGCCCCAAACCACGGCCCGATACAACCGCTCCAGATCATGGGCCGCAAACTGCGCCGCAAGGCCTTGATGCGCCGCGTCAGATTTGGCCACCACCAGCAAGCCCGATGTGTCTTTATCAATCCGGTGCACAATGCCCGGGCGTTTTTTGCCACCAATGCCCGATAAGGTATCACCGCAATGATGCAACAAGGCATTTACCAATGTGCCGGTTTCAGAACCCGGCGCCGGATGCACCACCATGCCGGCAGGTTTGTTAACCACAATCAGGTGGGCGTCTTCAAACACCACATCAATCGGAATATCTTCGGGCTGTGCGTCCAGTTCCACCGCGACGGGCAGCACCACTTGCCATTCCTGAAACGGCGCCACCTTTGCCTTGATTTCAGTGACAATCCTGCCCGAATGCGAAACCTGCCCGCTTTCGATCAAAACCCGAAGGCGGGAGCGCGAAAGCGTAACCCCCTCTGGCACAAAAGCGGCCAAAGCTTTATCAAGTCTGGGCGCGGGCGATTCCCCCAGCGTAATTGTCAGAATCTCAGAAAGTGCCGTCATGGATACCCCGTATGAAGAACCAAAGCACATACGCACGCTTCGGCGGTTGGTCACAACCCTGACCATTGTATTTATTCTGGGCTTGATAACCGTAGTAACCGTGATTGTCATCCGCTTTGCTGCCCCTGCCACGCCGCCACCCGAAATTCCGCAAAATATGGCAATTCCCGCAGGCGAAACCGTGCGGGCCGTAACCCTTGGCAAAGACTGGGCAGCGGTTGTTACCGGCAATCCAGACGGGGTCGAGCAAATATATATCTTTAATCTTGATGGCAGCCTGCGCCAATCGGTGGTGATTGAATGAGCCTGCCCGACGGTTTTATCGAAGACCTGCGCACGCGATTATCGCTGGCCCAAGTGGTGGGCCGCAAGGTAATATGGGAGGCCAAAAAAACCAATACCGGCAAGGGTGATTATTGGGCGCCCTGCCCGTTTCACACCGAAAAAACCGCGTCTTTTCATGTCGATGACCGCAAAGGATTTTATTATTGTTTTGGCTGCCATGCCAAGGGCGATGCGATAAATTTTGTGCGCGAAACCGAAAATGTCGGCTTTATGGAGGCCATCAAAATTCTGGCAGCCGAGGCCGGAATGCCGGTGCCGGAATCAGACCCGCACGCCGCTGCACGCGCCGAAAAACGCACCGAGCTGGTCGATGTCATGCAAGCCGCTGTGCAGTATTATCTGATACAACTTAAAACCGCACCCGCACAGGCGGCGCGGGATTATCTGAAAAAACGCGGCTTGACCGAAGCCACCCAAGCGACCTTTGAAATCGGCTTTGCCCCCGATCATCGCACGGGGCTTTTTGATGCGCTCATCGCCAAAGGCTTCAAACAGGACCAGATTATCGAGGCCGGGTTATGCGCCCTGCCTGATCGTGGCGGCAAACCCTATGATCGCTTTCGCGACCGCATTATTTTCCCGATCCGCGATCAGCGCGGCCGTGCCATTGCCTTTGGTGGCCGCGCCATGGCTGCCGATGCTCGGGCCAAATACCTGAATTCCCCCGAAACGCCCTTATTTGACAAAGGCCGCAATCTTTACAATCTCGGCCCCGCGCGCGAGGCCGCCGGTAAGGTTAACGGCTTGATCGTGGCCGAGGGTTATATGGATGTCATCGCGCTGCATCAGGCCGGTTTCAAACATGCGGTTGCCCCACTTGGCACCGCCATTACCGAGAACCAGCTGCAATTGATGTGGCGGGTTAACCATGAACCGACGATCACGCTGGATGGTGACACCGCCGGAATGCGCGCCGCCCTGCGCCTGATCGACATTGTTTTGCCGTTGCTTGAACCGGGAAAATCCCTGCGATTCAGCCTGCTGCCCGAGGGGCTGGACCCTGATGATCTGATCAATACCAGCGGTGCGCAGGCCATGCAAACCGTGCTGGATAACGCCAAACCGATGGTCGCGCTGCTATGGCGGCGCGAAACCGAAGACAAGGTTTTCGATAGCCCCGAGCGCCGCGCCGCGCTGGATAAAAGCCTGAAATCCGCCTTGGCCAAAATCAAAGATCCGTCGATCTATGCCCATTATAATGACGCCATAAGGCAATTGCGCAAAACCCTGTTTGCCCCAAAACGCAGCCAGCAAAAATGGACGCCCTTTAACAAGCGCGGTCCGCAACCGGCGCTGGCCGGCACCAAATCATCCTTGCTGGCACGCCAATCCACCGGCCCCGAGGCCGAAGCGCGGGTGCGCGAAAGCGCCATCCTGCTGGGCTGCCTGAACCATCCGCAAATTGCCGGAAAATTCGAGGATGATCTGGACCGTTTGCATTTTATTTGCCCTGATCTGCGCGAAATTTGCCATAGCCTCTTGTCTCATCTCGCGGCGACCCTATCTCAGACCCAAGACATGCAACAGCAACACCTGCGCGAACTGGTCCACACGTCGATCGGCTATGATGCCCATGACAAGCTTAACAGCATCGGCCAAGTGCGCGACAACCCGTATTTGCACCCGAATGCAGCCCCGGAACTGGCAGATCAGGCAATAAAAACCGACATCGCCCGCCAACAGGCAATTCTGGCAATAATGGAAGAGACCCGCGAGGCTGAACAGGAAAACCAGGGCAGCGCTGACGAAGGCATGACATGGCGTTTGGGCCAAGCCGCCGAAGCCAAGCGCCTTGCTGATACCGGCGGCATAACCGACGAAGACCAATCCGATAACGAGGGCGCATTATCGCGCAATCTACAAGCCTTGATCGACCGGAAAATCTGGAAAAAAGACAAAAAATAACCCACTTGCGAATCACCTCGCAAAAAGCGAGATTTGCGGGTGATTCGCAATTCAGGTGATTCGCCTGATTCGCAACCAAATACGGAGCATTCCATGGCCGCTAAAGACAGCAATCAAAAATCCAATGATATGACCGAAGCTGGCCCATTGCTGGATATGTCGCAAACCGCAGTGCGCAAAATGATCGCCACCGCCAAGGAACGCGGCTATATCACCTATGACGAATTAAACGAATTCATGCCCCCCGATCAGGTTTCAAGCGAACAGATCGAAGACATCATGGCGATGCTGTCGGCCATGGGCATTAACGTAACCGAAGGCGAAGAGGCCGAAGAAGAAGAAACCGACACCGATATTGTCGAAATCGGCGAAAACGCCACTGGTCGCGAATTGGTTACGGCCAGCGCCACCAACGAAATTCTGGATCGCACCGATGATCCGGTGCGCATGTATCTGCGCGAAATGGGCACGGTTGAATTGCTGTCTCGCGAAGGCGAAATCGCCATTGCCAAACGGATCGAGGCTGGCCGCAACACCATGATCGCAGGCCTGTGCGAAAGCCCCCTGACCTTTCAGGCGATTACAATCTGGCGTGACGAACTGCTGTCTGAGGACATCATGATGCGCGATGTCATTGATTTGGAAACCACCTTTGGCCAGTTTATGGGCGAAGATGAGGAAGAAGCGGTCGAAGACGACAAGGACGACAGCAAAGAAGAAACCAAAGCCGAAGAAACATCCGGGGAAACCACCGCTGAAGGCGTTACCGCCGAAGATGTTACTGACGATGATGACGACGATGATGACGAGGAAGAAGACGAACAGGCCAATCTTTCCCTCGCTGCGATGGAGGCCGCATTAAAACCCCGCGTGCTTGAATCGCTTGATCAAATCGCTGACGATTATGAAAAACTGGCCGAAATGCAAGATGGCCGCATGAACGCGGCTATGTCCGAGGGCGAGACCTTTTCTTCGGCACAAGAACTGGAATACCAGCGTCTGCGCACCGAAATTGTCACGCTGGTCAACGCGCTGCACCTGCATAACAACCGGATTGAAGCACTGGTAGACCAGATTTACGGCATCAACCGCAAAATCATGGCTGTCGATAGCGGCATGGTAAAAATCGCTGACCAAGCCCGCATTAACCGCCGCGAATTCATCAATGAATACAAAGGCTTTGAACTGGATCCGGCTTGGCTGGAACGGGTTACAGGCCTAACCACACGCGGTTGGGAAGCCTTCACCGGCACCCATTTGGAAAAAGTCAGTGATCTTCGCGAAGAAATGGCCGAGGTTGGCCAATATATCGGTGTTGATATTTCCGAATTCCGCCGCATTGTGCAACAGGTGCAAAAAGGCGAAAAAGAAGCCCGTGCCGCCAAAAAAGAAATGGTCGAGGCCAATCTGCGCTTGGTGATTTCCATCGCCAAAAAATACACCAACCGTGGCTTGCAAT
>JAKITE010000128.1 GCA_021648225.1 Paracoccaceae bacterium | reverse complement strand
GCTAAAGTGGTTCGCACCGCGTTGCAAGACGCCGGTTCGGTTGCAGGCCTGCTGATCACCACCGAAGCCATGGTTGCTGACAAACCTACGCCAGCAGCACCTGCTGGTGGCGGTATGCCAGACATGGGCGGCATGGGCGGCATGATGTAAGCTGCGCTTAAGCGTTGAATTTAAGGGGCCGCCTTTTGGGTGGCCCTTTTTTATTGCGACATTTGCAATCGCAGGCAATAAACCGGTTGGTATGGCGTTAAGCGTCATCATGCTCCACTCCGACAAACAACCGGTGCTGTTTTTCAACGAAGTCGGGGGTAATGATGAAATGCGCCTAAAAGGCATCTGGTTGGTAACAGAAATTGATAATATCGAGGCCCGCGCATTATACAAAAAACTGGCGGCGCGCGAAACCAAAGACATCGTTGTCTATGATTGGGACGGGGCAATGGATGACTGATCATTGGCTATGGCGGCAAAGTATCGTAAATATTTGACTTGGCATTGCTTGGCCAAGCCCCCATATACAACACATGATTTCCCGCAGTTTTATCTCGCTTTGGCATCATATCCGGTATGCCCCGCTTTTTGCGGCAATAACTTCCTCCAAGGGACGGCGGTTTGATCGGCGTGCGCGGGCTTTGGGGGCGATATTCGGCTTTGGCATTCGTATGTATCCCTTTGCGCGGCACAAGTTTAACAAAGAAATTATGCGGGTTTTTCCCGATATTTCGCGGGTCGAGCGCCGCAAGCTGCGTAAAAATATGGGCCGCAATATGGGCCAGACCTTGTTTGAAATCTATCACGGCAAGGAATTCCAGAATTTTTACAAAGAAATCAATGTTGCTGGCCCGGGGCTGGCCACGCTGGAACAGGCCCGCAAAAACGGCAAAGGCGCGATCATTGTTTCGGGGCATTTTGGCCAATGGGAAGCCATTCGCACCGTGCTAAAAGAACGCGGCATGGAAACCGGCGCGGTCTATCGGCGGCAGAAAAACCGCCATTACCAGCGGCGGTTACTGGCGGGAATTGAATCGGTCGGCAAGCCGATTATGGCCTCGGATACCAATGGCACCCGCAATCTGGTGCGGCACCTGCGTAATGGCGGCTTTGTGGCTATCTTGCTGGATGAAAAATCGGCAGACGGGGTGCGGTTGCCATTTTTGGGCCACGAAGCGCTTACCTCGGTTTCCGCTGCGCGGCTGGCGTTGAAATTCGATGTGCCGATGGTGCCCGCTTATGGCACCCGCATTGGCGAAGGCAGTGAATTTCAGGTTGATTTCGAGGCCGAGATTCCGCCAACCGATACCCTGACAATGACGCAAGCCTTTAATGACAGCCTCTCGAAACGCATCCTTGCCGACCCTGAGCAATGGTATTGGATGTTGCGCCGCTGGAAAGGCGCATAATCAATCCGGCTTATTGGCCATATTCCAAAATCGCTAGCCCTGCGGTTCCTTGCCGTTAACCATACAAAATGTTGCGTAAATGCGGTTGATGGCATAGGCTTGATTTGTCCAACAACAACTCAAGAACAGGGAATACTAAAATGGGTAAAAGAGACGATCTTATCGCGGTTTATGCTGCTGATCTTAAAGAAAAATGTGGTATGACACCGGATATGGACCTGCTGACCAAGGTGACCATCGGCTGTGGCCCGTCAATTTATAATGCCGATGCATCCACGGTTGCCGGTTCGCAGGCGTCGGAATTGGAAACCGTCAAAGACAATTTCCTGATCAAAAAGCTGGGCCTGAAAGACGGGCCGGAATTGATGGATGCGATTAACGCTGCCATCGAAACCTATGGCAAATCCAACCGCAACAAATATCGCGCGGTGATTTATTACATGCTGACCAAGAAATTCGGCAAAGAATCCGTTTACGGATAAACCGGAAATGCGCTAATCGGAAATGGGGCTGATACGATTTTCATGCCCCATTTTCCGGCCCGGTTTGGCAATATCCTTGCCATAAAGATGCAGGCCGATATTTGCATCGCGTGAATAGGCATCATCGCCAATCAGATTGGTCATCACCACATTACAATGCCGCTGCCCGTCCCCCAAAGGCCAGCCCGCCACAGCGCGGATATGCTGTTCAAACTGGTCAATCAAACAGCCGTTTTGGGTCCAGTGGCCGGAATTATGCACCCGAGGCGCGATTTCATTAACGATCAGGCCTTGCTTGGTCACAAACAGCTCCACCCCCATCACTCCGACATAATCCAGCGCATTCAAAATACGTCCCGCCAGAATAACCGCATCGGTCTGCTGGGCCAGATTTAGCTGTGCGGGCACCGTGGTTGTGTGCAAAATGCCGCTGCGATGCACGTTTTCGCCGGGGTCATAACAGGCAACTTCGCCATTTTGGCTGCGCGCGGCAATCACCGAAACCTCGCGTTCAAAATTTACAAACCCTTCCAGCACCGCAGGCGCGCCGTTGAGGGCATTAAACGCGGTGCTGGCCTCGGCAATATCATCAATCCGGACCTGCCCCTTGCCATCATAGCCAAAGCGGCGGGTTTTCAAAATGCAAGGCGTGCCAATGGTTTGCAAGGCGGCTTGCAAACCTGCCAGCGTGTCCACCTGTGCAAAAGGTGCCACATTCAGGCCAAGGTTTTGTAAAAAGTTTTTTTCGACAATCCGGTCCTGACTGCTGGCCAATGCCTTGCGGTTAGGGTGAATAGGGCGCAGATTTTCCAGATGGTCCAGCGCCGCTGTGGGGATGTTTTCAAACTCGTAAGTAATCACATCAACCGATGCCGCAAATTGCCCAAGCGCCGCCAGATCATCATAGGGGGCGGTGGTAACCTTATCTGCCACCTGACCGGCGGGCGGGTTTTGGTTTGGCTCAAAAATATGGGTTTTCAGGCCCAGCCGCGATGCCGCAACCGAAAGCATCCGCCCCAGTTGACCGCCACCTAAAATGCCGATTATGCTGCCCGGCGGTAACAAATCAACCATCGCGCGGGTCCAGTGCTATTGCATCGGTCTGGGCCGCGCGATAGGCATCCAGCCGCGCTGCCAGCCCTGCATCATGATTGGCCAGAATTGCCGCTGCCAACAGGCCTGCATTGGCAGCACCGGCGGCACCGATTGCCAATGTGCCCACCGGAATACCCTTTGGCATTTGCACAATTGAAAGTAATGAATCCTGCCCCGAAAGGGCGGCAGATTGCACCGGCACGCCCAAAACCGGAATGCGGGTTTTGGCGGCGATCATGCCGGGCAAATGCGCGGCACCACCGGCACCGGCGATGATAACCTGCAACCCTGCATCAACCGCGCCGCTGGCATATTCAAACATCCGGTCAGGGGTGCGATGGGCGCTGATAATGCGGGTTTCAAATGGCACAGCCAGTGCTTCCAGCACATTTGCAGCCTCGGCCATGGTTGGCCAATCGGACTGGCTGCCCATAATTATCCCGACCCGGGGGTTTTCCATGCGGCGCTCCTTGCAAAAAGGCAACATACCGCTGCCCAAGCAGATTTCAAGCAATAATATCGGGGTTCAGGTCCGAAGAAATGCGCGCAATCTTGTCTTTCAGGGCCAATTTTCGACGTTTGAGCCGTTGCAGCGTTAACATATCCACCCGCCCTGCATCCTGAAGCGCCTGAATCGCTTCGTCCAGATCGCGGTGATCCTGACGAAATATCTGCAATTCATAGCGCAGCAACTCATTGTGGCTCATGGTCGGGGGCGTTTTCATGCGCTATTCCTGTAGTTTGAGCCAGTCTATAGGGGATTGCAGCATTCCCCTACTTGTTTTAGGTCAAAAAATCCGCATATTTACTGTATTGTCGCTGAATATCAGGGCAATTAATCCAAGTCGCTTTGCTAAGGACTTTTATATGACTAAATCCAGTTTTTCCGCGCACCCGTATCTTTTGGGGTTTGAACAACTCGACCGGCTGGTCGAACGATCAGCCCGCAATGATGCTTACCCGCCTTATAATATTGAGCAAAGCGGCCCGAATGCCTATCGCATCACGCTGGCAGTGGCGGGATTTGCCGAGGAAAACCTGCACATCACGGTCGAAGACAACCAGCTTATGGTGCGCGGCGTTCAGCCCTCCGAGGCCGAGGATCGGGTGTTTCTGCATCGCGGCATTGCCGCGCGCCAGTTTCAGCGCTCATTCGTGCTGGCGGATGGCGTAGAGGTGCTGGGTGCGGTGACGCAAAACGGTCTTTTGCATATCGATCTGGATCGCACCATGCCCGAAACCGTGGTGCAAACCATTAAAATCAATAAGGGAAAATAGGTCACCAAGCCCGCCCTTCGGGCCGTGGCCTCGCTTCGCTCGGATTCCCCATCATGTGCTGCTGCTAGGTAGCATTAACGCCTGCGGCGTGTTTTGCACCAGCCTGACATGGTTTTTACCGCATTTGAACAAAATGTGACGCTTCTGCCTGCTCAGTTTCTTTGTTGCAAAAATACTCGCAGGGTGAATTGAGCAAAGCTCAAGAGGGGCGGCAGCCCCTTTGTCAGGCTTTTACCCGCACCATCGCGGCATCGTATAGCGCGCCCATAAACACCCGCGCAGCAACCCGTTTGCTGGCTACTTCCAGCTCGTATTCCCCTGCCATTACAAAATCGGCATCCACGTCTTTGGCCCGCACAAACCCGTAGCCAATCGAGGCCCCGATGGTATGGCCATATCCGGCCGAAGACAGCCAGCCGATGCGTTCACCATTGCGAAAAACCGTCTCGCGACCCAGCAAAACCACGTCAGGGTCGGCAACCATAAATCCCGCCATTAACTTGCTAACCCCGCTGGATTTTTGCGCTTCCATGGCAGCACGGCCCTTAAAATCAATATCCCTGCCCAGCTTTATCGCCCAGCCCAATCCGGCCTCGAACGGGGTGTGGTCCGGCCCGATATCGGCGCCCCATGCGCGATAGGCTTTTTCAAGGCGCAGGGATTCAATGGCGCGGTAACCGGCATTGATCATGCCATAACGCCCGCCTGCTTCCATCAATGCGCTATATATTTTCACAGCGTGTTCTACCGGAAAATGCAGCTCCCAGCCCAGTTCGCCAACATAGGTAACCCGCAGGGCCAGAACCTTATGACCGGCAATCCGGATGGTTTGGCAGGTGCCAAACGGGAATGCCGCGTTGCCCAGATTATCGCGTGACACCCGCACCAGTATTCGCCGTGCAGATGGTCCCATCAAGGCAAGCACCGCGTTTTGATTGGTGACCTCGCTCAATACACAATCCGACCCATGCGGGATATTGCGCCTGATCCAGTCAAAATCACGGGTGGCAAAACCGGTGCCGGTAACGATGTAAAACCTGTCTTTGGCAACCCGCGCCACGGTCAGGTCACATTCAATGCCACCCGCATCATTCAACATTTGTGTATAGATCAGCGCCCCGACCGGACGGTCAATATTATTGCTGCAAATCCAGTTAAGCGCGGCCAAAGCATCCGGCCCGTTCAGCTCGAATTTGGCAAAAGAGCTTTGGTCAAACAGCGCAGCGGCCTCGCGGCAGGCTTTGTGTTCGCGGCCAACTGCGTCAAACCAGTTTTGACGGCCAAAACCGTATTCATCCTGTGCCGGTTCATCGCCCGTTGCAAACCAGTTTGGCCGCTCCCAACCCAGCTTTTCGCCAAATACAGCACCTTGGTCTTTCAGGGTTTGGTAAAGCGGCGATAGGCGGTTTTCGCGCACGGACCGGTTTTCTTCTAGTGGCCAATCCATGGTGTAATGCTTGCCGTAAGCCTCAACGCTGCGTGAACGCACCCAATCCACATCACGATGCGGCTGGCCAAAGCGCCGGATATCCGCCGACCATAAATCATACGGGGGGCCGCCATTGGCCACCCATTCCGCCAAGGCCATACCCGCGCCACCACCGGCCGCAATGCCAAAAGCATTAAACCCCGCGCCAACAAAAAAATTGGCCAGCTCGGGCGCTTCGCCGATGATAAAATTACCATCCGGCGTAAAGCTTTCCGGCCCGTTGGTCAGGGTTTTGATGCCCGCATTTGCCAAGGCCGGAACCCGACCCAGCGCCAATTCCATCAGCGGTTCGAAATGGTCAAAATTACTGTCGAGCAAGGAATAATGGAACCCGTCGGGAATGCCATCCACCGCCCAAGGGATCGGGTTGTTTTCATACCCCCCCATCACCAGCCCGCCGACTTCTTCTTTGTAATAGGTCAGGCGGTCGGGGTCGCGCAGGGTGGGCAGGTTTTTTGGTATTCCGTCAATGGGTTCGGTCACCATATACTGGTGCTCCATGCTGACCAGCGGCACAGAAACCCCGAACCGTGCCGCAAAATCGCGGGTCCATTGCCCTGCGCAGACTACTACTTTTTCGCAAGCGATCCGGCCATGTTCGGTGAGAACTGCAACAATACGGCCCTTTTCGATTTCAAGGTCTAATACCTTGCAATCTTCAAATATTTGAGCGCCAGCCATGCGCGCGCCCTTGGCAAGGGCTTGCGTTATGTCTGACGGGTTTGCCTGCCCGTCGGTGGGCATAAACGCCGCACCGATCACATCGTCAATGTTCATCAAAGGCCATAAATCCTGTGCCTCGCTCGGGCTAAGCAGGTCCATTTGCAAGCCAAAAGAATGGGCGGTGGTGGCTTGGCGTTGCACTTCAATCCAGCGATCGGCATTGCAGGCCAGCCGCAAACCGCCATTCATTTTCCAGCCGGTGCCAAGGCCGGTTTCCGCCTCAAGCGACTTATAAAGATCAACGGAATAGCCCAGCAATTGCGTAATATTGGCGTTGGAGCGCAATTGTCCCACCAGCCCCGCCGCATGAAACGTGGTGCCGGAGGTCAGCTTTTTGCGTTCCAGCAAGGTGCATTCCACGCCCGTTTTGGCAAGGTGATAGGCGGTGGAACAGCCCATGATGCCGCCGCCGATGACAACTGTTTTTGACGATGTTGGCAGGGGTTTCATAAGGGCACCATTAGCTTTGCTTAAAGGTATCAAGGCTGCGCTCAAACCGCACCAGTTGCTCCACTGTATAAGCTGCATAATCTATGTCCAGCGGCGAGGTGATTTCGGATAACATGCTCCATAATACCTCGCGCAGCATACTGGCGGCTTTCATGGCATAATAGCGGTGCATCAATTTACCATCTACCGGCCCGTCAAAATATTGCTCCAGCATCGATAATTCATCGGATTGCGAAAAGCTGTTATTGGATGCCAGACCGCCCAGATCAAACAAGGGCGTGTTAAAGCCGCCATAATCCCAGTCAATCAGCCAAAGCCGCGCGCCATCATCCAGAATATTGGCGGCCATCCAGTCATTATGGCAAAACCCGATTTCAAACGGGCCGGAAGCATCTTCCAGCATTGCGTTAATCGCCAGATATTCGGGGAATTTGGCAGCGTAGCCCGAGCCGCGCTCCTGCAGGTTTTCGACATAATCGCGGATGGCGTGGAACACCCAGAATATCAGGGCAGGGCCTCGGAAATGTTTTGGCACCTCGCGGTGACAGCGTTGCATTAACGGAATGATGCGGGCCAGCATTTCGGGCTGTCTTGTGTCGGGTTCGCTCAGGGTTTTTGAGTCTATATAATCAATCACCGTCAGGCCGTTTTCGGCATAATGCACTTTTGGCGACAGGCCCGCCAGATGGGCGGCGCGACTGGCCGCAAGATCTGCGGAGCGCAACAGGTTATGTTCGGGAATGTCGCTGCCGCTGCGCAATACATATTTTTTATTGCC
>JAKITE010000008.1 GCA_021648225.1 Paracoccaceae bacterium | reverse complement strand
TCAGCTGCATGGCCACGTCTTTGAACGCCAAGGTCGGCCCGTGATGCAGTTCCAGCAGGAAATCGTTGCTGCCAATTTGCACCAGCGGCACCTTTGCTGTGTGGTGAAAGCCTGCATAGGCGCGTTTAATAATGCCCTGGAATTCGGCATTGGAATAGGTATCGCCGATAAAAGGCTTCATCACCCGAAAGGCGATATCCTCATAAGAAAGTCCCGCCAGTGCCGCGATTTCGGGTTTGGACATCTGCGGCCATGTCGCCGGAACATAAAGCCCGCCATCCGCTGCCAGCCCGCTTAGCATCGCGTCTTCGAAATTCAGTTCGGGGGCTTGGCCCCGTGTAGAGATATATTTCATTTTGCGCCCTTAAATCGTGCGTCGTTTGATCCGCCATAGCAGATACAGGGACATGAAGGCCCAGACAATGGCAAATCCATACCATGTAACCGCATATTCCAGATGGCTGTTGGGAATGTTCAGCCCGACCGCAATCGGGGTCGGGCCGGTGGACAGGGTTGTCGAGCGCATCACCAGAAACACCGGCTCGGTATTCAGCGCCTTTGCCAATGGTTCTGCCGCACGGGAAAACCAGAGATTGCCGTCAATATCGTTTTCAGGTGTGTATTTATCAAAATCATCCGCCCAAAGCAGGTTACCATAAAGCGTGCCGTTTTCCGGTGGCCGCATAGCGTCTTTTTGATGATCGGGCACAATGCCGCGATCGACCAGAATGCGGCGTCCGTTATCCAGTGTAAAAGCCGTAATGATACGAAAACCGGGACCGGTTGCAGGGGATGAAGACAACACATGGATTTCGTCTTCGCCCATTTTTCCGGTGACTTGCACCGATAAAAACCGGTCTTGTTCAGGCACAAGAATATCGGGCAGCGGCACGGCGGGGGCAGACAGCCGGGTTTCGATATTGGCCAGCATGGCTTTTTTCCAGACCAGCCTGTCGACCTGCCAATTGCCCAGCAGCACCAGAATTATAACGCCAGTCACGCCAAACAGCGCCGGAATGATCATTTGCCTAGACATTGTATTCTCCAAACAAAAACGCGGGCCAAAGCGACCCGCGTTTTATCTGTTGTGTTAAGCGATTTACGCGGCCCAGACATAAATCGAGATAAACAGGAACAGCCACACCACATCGACAAAGTGCCAATACCAAGCGGCCGCTTCCAGCCCGACATGGCTTTCTTTTGTGAAATGGCCGGCACGGGCGCGGAAATAGCATACTGCCAAAAAGATGGTGCCGATGATCACATGAAACCCGTGAAAACCTGTGGCCATAAAGAACACGCCGCCATAGATATTGCCGGAAAAGGCAAAGCTGGCATGGCTGTATTCATACACCTGCAAAATGGTGAAAAATACGCCCAGAACAACCGCAATCAGCAATCCGGTTTGCAGGTCTTTGCGGTTGTTTTCATGGGCAATCGCATGATGTGCCCATGTGGCCGCTGCGCCCGAACACAGCAGGATCAAGGTATTGATCAGCGGCAAATGCCATGGATCAAAGGTTTCGATACCAACCGGGGGCCATTGGGTGGCGGTCAGGATGATGCCGTCAATCTGGTCCATCGGATACAAGGCCGATTTGAAAAATATCCAGAACCAAGCCACAAAAAACATCACTTCGGAGGCGATGAACATGATTACGCCGTAACGCAAGCCGATTTTAACCACCGGTGTGTGATCGCCCGTCTGGCTTTCCCTGATCACGTCGGCCCACCAGACATACATGGTATAAAGCACACCCAAAAGACCAACAATCATCACCCAGGGCCAGCCGGTGTTCATATACATCACCGAACCTAAAAACAGGATAAACGCCGAAAGCGCACCCATCAGGGGCCACGGGCTCGGTTCTAAAATGTGGTAATCGTGGTTCTTTTCATGTGCCATGGTATTGGTCCCCTATTATGGTCAATTGACCGAATTATCTTGATTATCATTGGCCGGATCAACAGAGGCAAGGTCTGTCTCCGGCATGTCGGTTTCATAGAAAGTATAAGAAAGCGTGATCGAGCTTACCCGCTTGCCGTCCAGATCGTTAACAATGTCCGGATCGACAAAAAACGTTACCGGCATCAGCACCCGTTCGCCGGGCTGCAATACCTGTAATTCAAAACAAAAACAGTCAATTTTTGCAAAGAAATTACCGGCCGAAAATGGCGCAACCCCGTAAGTGGCCGAACCGGCAATTGGTTTGTCGGTCGGGTTATACGCCTCGTAATAGGCCATGCCGACCTCGCCGATGCGAATTTCCATCACCCTTTGCATTGGTTTGAATTCCCACGGAATATCATCGCCGGTGCTGGCGGCAAACCGGATGATCATGGTCTGGTCAAGAATAAGATCACCAGCAGTTTCGGCAGTGGTTGTGGTGCCGCCATAGCCGGTTACCCGACAAAACCAGTCATAAAACGGCACCGAAGCATAGGCCAGCGCCCCCATAAGCACCACAATGCTCACCAGCCGGACTACGACCTTTTTATTGCTGTCGGTTTTGGCAGTTTCGGTCATTCGCTACCTGCCGTTGCGCTGTAATTGGGCGCGGTTGTATCGATATTTTGCGGCTTGCTAAGCTTTACCAGCGACACCGAAAAAACGATCACAACAAAAGCCCCCAGCAACAGGCCCACCGCCATGTTGCGGCCTTTGCGCCGTGTGTGGATTTCATGTTGATCGGGAAAGCTCATAGCAGCACCGGAAAGGTTGGGGCCAGATCAAAACCGCGCAAAACGGCCTCGGCTAGCAAAAGAACAAAATGCAGGAACAGATACAGAATCGAAAACGTAAATAGCTGTTTTTCAACCCGAAAACTATCTGCCAGATTATCTGCATCACTGCGCCGGAAAACCCGAATGGCCCCCAGCAGAAAAATGATATTCAGCACCACAGCAATCGAGAAATAGATCAGACCACCAATTTGGGTAAAGCCGATCGCCAAGGAAATCGGAATCAACAGCAAGCTATAACCAAGGATATTGTTGCGGGTGGTTTTGGTGCCATGGGTCACCGGCAACATCGGGATTTTGGCGGCTTTGTAATCTTCATTACGCCACAGGGCCAAGGCCCAGAAATGCGGCGGGGTCCAGATTAGAATCAGGGCAAACATCAAAACCGGTTCAATACCAATACCGCCGGTTGCCACTACCCAGCCCAGCATTGGCGGAAACGCCCCTGCTGCGCCACCAATAACAATGTTATGCGGCGTGGCACGTTTCAGCCACATGGAATACACCACCGCATAGAAAAAGATCGTAAAAGCCAGCAACGCCGCGGCAGCGATATTGGCAAACAGGCCCAGCATTACCACCGACATCACCGACAAGGTCACGCCAATGCCCAAAGCCTCACCGGGTTGAATTCGACCCGAAGGAATAGGACGGCCCGATGTGCGCTTCATCACCGCGTCAATGTCACGATCCCACCACATGTTTAGCGCACCGGACGCACCAGCGCCCACAGCAATACAAAGGATCGAGGCAAAAGCAATCACCGGATGCACATCGGCAGGCGCCACAAACATGCCCACCGCAGCGGTGAAAATCACCAACCGCATCACGCGGGGCTTTAACAGTTCGACATAATCGCCAAACTGTGCCTCATGTGTTTTATCCCAGGTTGTGTCAGCCATTTAATTGGAGGCCATGGCAACAGCTTCGACACCGCCAAATTCAACAATTGCCGCTGCCAGCCATGCGTCGTAATCCTCTTGCGAGACAACCTTGACCACAATCGGCATATAGCTGTGATTGATGCCGCATAATTCCGAGCATTGACCAAAATAGGTGCCGATATAATTGGCATTGCTATCGGTGCCGTCTTCGACATCGTCCGGGTCAGCGGAAACACGGAACCAAGTTTCGTTCAGACGGCCGGAAATCGCATCGATTTTAATGCCGAACGAGGGCACGGCAAAAGCGTGGTTTACATTCGAGCCTTCAACCTGAACCCGCACAACCTTGCCAACCGGAACCACCAGCGGGTTGGTTGCCGCCAGCAGGAATTCATCAGGGGCATAGCCGTTATTGATCAGCTTGGTCGCCATGAATTCATCGTTGATATAGGGGGTGACAAATTCATCATTGGGATCAACGGTTTTATTCAGGCTTGCCGGCGCGCCAATCATGTGGCTGTCAAATTCGAATTCGTTTTCAGGATAGCTATAGGTCCAATACCATTGGTTGCCGGTTACCTTGATGGTCAGATCGCTTGGCGGGGTTTCAAGCTCTTTGAACAATAACGGTAGCGAAAACGACCCGATCACGATCAGAATTAGTATCGGCACAATTGTCCAAACTACTTCGAGCAGGGAATGGTGGGTGAAAGTCGCCGGGGTTTTATTGACGCGACGGTTAAACCGGATGATCACCCAGATCAGCAACATGGTCACAAAAATTGTAACTGCGGTAATAATAATCAACACCATTCCGTCCAGCCATTGCTGGTCACGGGCCAATTCTGTGACGCCGGGCTGAAAGCCCATGCCGCCCGGTTTTGGCGCGCCAATAGATTCGAGCCCCATAAGCGCATCCTGGGCCAATGCAGCGCCCGCCAATGTCATTGCGCCAATACCGGCAGCCAAGCCGCTGAAAAGCTTATTAAATAGCATTTTTTATTCCCCTATTCACGACAGTTTTTCTGTCAATTTTTTTGATCCCCACGGGCAAATCAGCTTTGCACCGGTTGTCTCTTAGGTGTGAAAGACCATATTGTGAGCATAATAACAAGATATGCGTTTGCGGCATTCAGCCGCTCATGCATTATTTTTTGGTTAATTTGCATCGGATTCGCCCTAATGAACAGCCAAGACCCCGCATTTCGCCCCTTTGACGACAATTTTGATATGGCTGAGGCGCTGACACAGCTGCGGTTTGCAACCAATGGCGGCGATGACGGAGAGCTGTTTCTGGAACGCCGCCGGTCCGAGGTGTTAACCTTTGACGATGGCCGGTTGAAAAACGCCAGTTATGACGCTGCCGAGGGTTTCGGCCTGCGCGCCATCAATGGTGAAACCGCCGCTTATGCCCATTCTACCGAAATGACCGAAGCCAGCCTGAAACGCGCCGCACAAACCGCACGTCTGGCAATTGGCGCAGGCGGCGGCACCATGGCCGATGCGCCAAGCGCCACCAACCGGCGGCTTTATACGGATAATGACCCGATTGCAGACGCAACATTTGCGGTAAAAATCGAGACATTGCGCGAAATTGATGCCTTTGCCCGCGAACTGGACAGCCGCGTGGTGCAAGTATCAGCCACCCTTGCCGCCAGCCTGCAAGAGGTCGAGATTTTACGCCCCGAGGGCACGCATCTGCGCGATGTGCGGCCGATGACACAGCTTTATGTTTCGATCATTGTCGAACAGGATGGCCGGCGCGAATCCGGCGGGCACGGCTCTGGTGGGCGGTCAACGCTGACGCTTTTGCTGGATGCTGATCACTGGAAATCCGCCACCCGCGAGGCGTTGCGTATCGCACTGGTTAACCTGTCAGCCGAACCGGCCCCAGCGGGGGTTATGGATGTCGCACTTGGCAATGGCTGGCCCGGAATTTTGCTGCACGAAGCCATCGGCCATGGGCTGGAGGGCGATTTTAACCGCAAGAAAACCAGTGCTTTTGCAGGGCTGATGGGCCAACGCATTGCCGCCCCCGGTGTTACGGTGGTGGATGACGGTACTATGCCTGATCGGCGTGGATCGCTTAGTTTTGATGATGAAGGCACCCCGAGCCAACGCAATGTTTTGATCGAGGACGGTATTCTGGTGGGTTTTATGCAAGACCGTCAAAACGCGCGATTGATGGGCGTAAAACCCACCGGCAACGGGCGGCGGCAATCTTATGCCCATGCCCCGATGCCGCGCATGACCAATACGGTAATGGAAAGCGGCTCGGAAACGCCCGAGGATGTGATTAACGGGCTGGAAGACGGGATTTATGCGGTCGGGTTTGGTGGCGGTCAGGTTGATATTACCAACGGTAAATTTGTGTTTTCCTGCACCGAGGCATATCGCGTTAAGGGAGGCAAAATCACCAATCCGGTGCGCGGCGCAACCCTGATTGGTGATGGGGCTACTGCGCTGAAAAACATCCGTGCCATTGGCAATGACAGCAAAATGGACCCGGGCATTGGTTCTTGTGGCAAAGCCGGCCAATCAGTTCCGGTCGGGGTCGGGCAGCCTACGCTGTTGATCAGCGGATTGACGGTGGGCGGCAGCGCTGCTTGAGCTTGCCCTTCGGGCGGTGGCCTCGCTCCGCTCGGCTTTGGCTTTGCATGATGCAGTTAGGAAGCATTAACGCCTGCGGCGTGTTTATTGCCTGTCAGGGCAATGGTCATAGCAAAATGATAAAAACCGCAGTCTTTTGGCCAAATTTACCATTGGTTAACCAGAAGCAAAGCAGAATGCCCAAAAGCTTTGGAATCTGAATGGCCTTACCTCCTATATCTGCCAAAATCCCGGTTGCGGCCATTGCAAAGTCAGATGCCGACCGGCTGGCTTGGCTGCGCCTTGCGCGATCCCGTCGGGTTGGGCCAGCAACGTTTATCCGGCTGGTTCGCGAACACGGGTCGGCAGCGGCTGGTTTGGCCGCATTGCCTGATCTGGCAGCGGCATCCGGCGTTTCGTCTTATCAAAGCTTTTCACATGCACAGGCGGAAGCCGAAATTTCGGCGGGTCATAAAACCGGCGCGCGGCTGTTATGTCTGGGCGAGGCTGATTATCCGCCATTGCTTGCCACCATCCCCGACCCGCCGCCGGTAATTTGGGCGATTGGAGATGTTACGCTGGCCAAACGGCCTAATGTGGCTTTGGTCGGCGCGCGAAACGCGTCATCCCTGGGGGTGCGCATGGCGGCGAAGCTGGCGACAGGGTTGGGCGAAGCCCAATATTGCGTGGCCTCCGGCTTGGCGCGGGGTATTGATACGGCTTGTCACAAAGCCGCCTTGGAGACCGGAACAATTGCGGTGCTGGCTGGCGGCATTGATTGTATTTACCCTGCTGAAAATACCCGGCTAGCGGAACAAATTATGACTGAAGGTTTGGTATTGTCCGAAGCGCCGATGGGAACCGCACCCCAAGCCCGGCATTTTCCGCGCCGCAACCGGATTATTTCAGGGCTGTCGCTGGGCGTTGTGGTGATTGAAGGCGCGGCCAAATCGGGTTCGCTAATCACCGCGCGCGACGCGTTGGACCAAGGCCGCGAGGTGATGGCGGTGCCGGGTAACCCGATGGATGCGCGGGCCTCGGGGTGTAATATATTGATACGTGATGGGGCGGCGCTTATTCGTAATGCTGGTGATATCATCGAAACGCTGGGCCAGATCGAACAAACGGAATTACCGCTAGGGCCTGAGCCGGATAAAACCCCGATGCCAACACCCAAAGGCCTGCCTGCACAAATTCTGTTGCTGCTCGGCCCAACGCCACAAGCCGAAGATACGTTAATTCGCGAAATTGGCTTGCCAACCCAACAGGTTCTGGATGCGTTTCTTGATCTGGAGCTTTCGGGAAAACTGGCCCGACATGCGGGTGGCATGGTGGCATTGGCGGTTTGATTCGTTTCTGCAGTATTTCAAAAAATTTTACCGCCGGACAAAATTTCCCCGCTTTCAGCCAAAAATGTCAGCGGAATATCAGGCTTTACCCCCTAAGTATAAAAAACCCGCATATAAACTTTGGGTAAAGCGGCCGGTTTTTAGCCCGCAGGTCAATTTCGAAAGGCAAAGAAAGGGTTCAGTTTGAGAGCAGGCCAGACACATTGTTTGGTTTTATCGCAAACTTAAAACTGGAGATTACACCATGAAACTTTCAACTCTTTTCACCGCCACAACTTCCGCACTTTTGCTGAGCGTCAGCCTTGCAGCCGCGCAGGTTCCTGCCCAATATGCCGATAATACATATGTTAATGAAATTGCCACACAACTGACCGGACAAGGGTTTCAAATTACCCGTATCCATACCACCCTGTTGGGCCGGATTGTGATCGAGGCCACCGATGGCAATACCGACCGCGAAATCGTGCTGGCACCAAGCACCGGCCGTATTATCCGCGACGAATCCGAAACCGCTGACGGCCTTGGCCAAGACGGTGATCTGGTGGATGATGGCGACAACGACATCGAAGACGGCTTTGACGATGATGGCAATGACGATAACGATAACGATGACGATGACAATGACGGTGAAAACGATGATGATGAAAACGACGGCCATGATGGCGGAAACGACGACGGCGGAAACGACGATGATGAAAATGACAATGACTAACTAAATCAAACCCTGCAAACGGCCCGGTCTGTCCGGGCCGTTTGTGCATCCAATAGAAAACCATGCGTGACAAGATCGGACACCAAGTGACATTTTTCCAAAAAACCACCATCGTAAAGCTTGCCTTGGCATTACAGGTGTTGAGCCTTGTTGCGTTTATTTCCCAGATCATCCTTGATTCGATTGGCAAAACCCCCATCCACGTTCCCTGGGAATTTCACGAGGCAATCGAGGTTGCCGCGGTGATGGGGTTAAGTATCGGATTGATATTCGGCATTGCCTTTGTGCGGGTTCTGATAAACCGCAATCGCAAGGTCGAGGGTCAGTTGCGGGTCGCGTCCGGCGAATTTCATAACCTGCTCAAGGAACATTTTGCCCAATGGAGCTTGTCTAATTCTGAAAAAGACGTGGCGTTTTTTGCAGTCAAAGGCCTGTCCAATGCCGAAATTGCAGAACTGCGCGGCACGGGTGAAGGCACGGTAAAAGCCCAGCTAAACGCGGTTTACAAAAAGTCGGGGTTAGAAAGCCGCACCCAGCTTTTGGGGTATTTCATCGAAGAACTGATGGCGATCGAAGCACCGGAACACCCTGCATAACCTTTATATTCAGGCAATCGGGCACCCTGCCCATTGCTGGCCGGCATTCTGCCATTGACAAGCCCCCCATGGGCGCTACATGTTCCGCGCCCATCAAGCCCATCAAATTCCCGGAGAATACCGCATGGCCGTTGTTGTTGTCGAATCCCCTGCCAAAGCCAAAACAATCGAGAAATACCTCGGCCCCGGCTTTACGGTTCTGGCCTCCTATGGCCATGTGCGTGATTTGCCCCCCAAAGACGGCTCGGTTGATACCGACAATGATTTTGAGATGAAATGGGAGGTTGGCAGTAAATCCCAAAAGCATATCCGCGCTATTGTTGACGCGATGAAAGCTGACGATGACAATAAACTGATCCTCGCAACCGACCCCGACCGCGAGGGCGAGGCGATTTCATGGCATCTGGAAGAGGCCCTGCGTAAACGCAAGGTTATCAAGAAATCGACCAAGGTCGAACGGGTAGTGTTTAACGCCATTACCAAAACTGCCGTAACCGAGGCCATGAAAAATCCACGCCAAGTCGATATGGAGCTGGTTGAGGCCTATCTGGCGCGCCGCGCGCTGGATTATCTGGTCGGGTTTAACCTGTCGCCGGTATTGTGGCGTAAACTGCCCGGTGCCAAATCGGCTGGTCGTGTGCAATCGGTAACCCTGCGCCTGATTGTCGAGCGCGAGATGGAGATCGAGGCGTTCAAGCCGCAAGAATACTGGACCGTAAAAGCCATTCTAACCACACCGCGCGGGCAGGAATTTGAAGCGCGCCTGACAGTGCTGGCTGGCAAAAAGCTTGAAAAATTCGATATCGGCAATGCAGCCGCTGCCGAAATTGCGGTGCAGGCGATCACCAGCCGTGATCTGTCGGTACTAAAGGTCGAGGCCAAACCGGCCAGTCGCAATCCTTCCGCACCCTTCATGACCTCCACCCTGCAACAGGAAGCCTCGCGCAAATTCAGCTTTGGCGCACGGCAAACCATGTCGACCGCCCAGCGGCTGTATGAGGCCGGTTACATCACCTATATGCGGACCGACGGCATTGATATGGCCCCCGAAGCCATCAGCGCCGCGCGTGAATTTATCAAAGGTAAATATGGTGCTGAATATATCCCTTCAAGTCCTCGGGTTTACAAAAACAAGGCCAAAAACGCACAAGAAGCCCACGAGTGTATCCGGCCCACCGAAATGGACCGTCTGCCTAGCAGCCTAAGCCTGGAACCGGACCAGAAAAAGCTGTATGACCTGATCTGGAAACGCACCATTGCCAGCCAGATGTCGGCCGCACGGATGGAACGCACCGCGGTTGATGTCGGGTCATCAGACGGCGATGTTGTGATGCGCGCCAATGGCCAAGTGATGCTGTTTGACGGCTTTATGAAAGTTTATGAGGAAGGCCGCGACGATCAGGTCATTGACGATGATGACAAACGCCTGCCGCAAATTTCCGAGGGCGAAAGCGCCCCTAAAAAATCCGTCACACCTGAACAACACCACACCCAGCCGCCGCCGCGTTATACCGAGGCTACATTGGTAAAACGCATGGAAGAACTGGGCATTGGCCGCCCGTCAACCTATGCATCCGTGGTCACCACTATCCAGACCCGCGAATATGTCCGTAAAGAGAAAAACCGCCTGCATCCCGAAGACAAAGGCCGTTTGGTTACTGCATTTCTGGAGAATTATTTCCGCCGTTATGTAGGCTATAATTTCACTGCCGCGCTGGAAAATGATCTGGACAAGGTTTCGGCAGGCGAGGAAGACTGGAAGGTCTTGCTGGGCCGTTTCTGGAAAGATTTTTCTGCCGCGATTGCCGAGACTTCGGAACTACGCATCACCGAAGTGCTTGAAAAAATTAACGAATTTCTGGAACCGCACCTGTTTCCCGCCACAGCGGATGATCCAACCCCGCGTATTTGTAAAAACTGTGGTAACGGCAAACTGTCCCTGCGCACGGCGCGTTCGGGCGGGGCTTTTATCGGCTGTTCCAACTATCCCGAATGCCGCTATACACGGCCTTTGGCAGGCGAGGTCGAGGGCGGCGATATTGCCGGCCCGGATGGCAAGGTTCTGGGCAATAACGAAGAAGGCGTTGCGGTTACCCTGCGCGCTGGCCGGTTTGGCCCTTATGTGCAGCTGGGCGAACCGACCGAGGAAGAACCAAAACCCAAACGGGCCTCGATCAAAAAAGGCAGCGATCTTTCGACGATTGATATCGAAATGGCGCTGCGGTTGCTTTCCTTGCCGCGCACCATTGGCGACCACCCCGAAGGCGGGGTGATTACCGCTGCAATCGGCCCTTATGGTGCCTATATCCTGTTGACAAAACCTGCCGAGGAAAAAGCCAAAAAGCCAAGCAAAACCTATGTTAATCTGGCCGATGAAGCCGAGGTTTTTACCATCGGCATGAACCACGCGGTAGAATTGATTGCCAACAAACCCGCAGGGCGCGGGCGCGGGCAGGCAGCGGAACCGATCAAGGCATTGGGTGAACACCCCGATGGTGGCGAAATGAATGTGATGAAGGGGCGCTATGGGCCTTATATCAAGTGGGAAAAGGTCAATGCGACCCTGCCAAAAGATGTAGAGCCAGAGGCGGTTACCGTGGAAATGGCGATTGAGCTGGTCAATGCCAAAGCGGCGACAAAGCCCAAACGCAAGGCTCCGGCCAAGAAAAAACCGGCCGCGAAAAAGAAACCCGCTACGAAAAAGAAAGCTGCCCCCAAGAAAAAAGTAACTACAAAGAAATAGGATTGGTTCTACATTAAATGAAATTTTTTTGCGCTCTGACAACAGTATTTTTGATAAGCAGCCAAGCGGTCGCTGCCGGCGAGATCAATACATATGATCAAGCTTCTCAAATTGATCACAATAGCAAAAATGCGGATTGGTCAGGGTTCTACCTGGGCTTACAAGCCAGCTCCGACAGCGGAACACAATTTCGTTTTAGACCGGGAGAGACAGAGTCTTCTAGCATGAATAGGCTTGAGGGCGGCATGCAGAGCGGTTTTGTTGGCTATAATCTCCAACGCGGCCCATGGGTTTTTGGTGGTGAAATAGCGTCTTTAAGTGGTGATACCCACTATGTGCCCCTGTTTTCACTTTACCGGTTTACACGCTTTACCGATTATAAAGCGCGGCTTGGCTATTCGTTTGGCAATACATTAGTATATGGGGTCGCCGGATATTCTACCGGCGCTTGGTATGGGGGCTTTGTTGGCGGACCCGGCCTGCCATGGGATGGCGCAAATTATGGTGGCGGAATTCAAATAAAAGCCGATAATGGATTGTTTTTTGGCCTTGAATACTTGGTGCGCCAAGGCCCAATCGAATATAGTTTTGCGACAATAGAAACCTCGGTTTATTCAATGCAACTCCGTGCAGGTTGGCAGTTTTAATTTTGTGCTGCTGCCAAAAATGTTAACGAATTATTCGTTGCATTCTGACAAGTATTAGCTAAGGTAACCTTGGTTCAATACGATAAAAACGGACTTAAAACGATGAAATTCTTATATTTTGTTGGTTTTTTAGTATCCAGTATTTCAATTCCTTTATATGCCGGAGAACATGATTCTTTGGCCATTGCCGCGCCCGGGGTTGTGTTGGCATTTGACCCGCAAACCAATTGGGACGGGGTCTATATTGGTGGCAGTTTTGCCCGTATTGATGGCAGTCAAACCTATGCGCTTGGCCCGGAATTTGATTTATCCGGCACAATGTCCAGCGGGTTTGCCGGATTTAACCTGCAAAACGGCAGTTTTGTTTACGGGGCCGAGGCAGCCTATTCGGTTGGTTCGGTTCAACAGGAATGTTGCGATATCTATCAATTTTCCGACATGCTGGACCTGAAAGCGCGGGTCGGTATTGGTGTCGGGGATGCAGTGGTTTTTGGCGTGGCAGGCTGGAGCATGGCAACATGGGAAGATGGCGGCGGCCCAGATTTGGCCACTAGCGGCATCAATCTGGGGGTCGGGGTTGATTATTTGTTGAACGACCGGTTTTTTGTCGGGGCCGAATATCTGTTTCGGGACCTGAACGAAGATGCGACCGCTGAATTCAACGCACCGTTAAAATCGGTGCAAATCCGCGCCGGTCTTAAATTTTAACCAGCAATCGGCCTAACCCGTGGCAATATCCGCCCAGACCGGCAAATGATCCGACGCCATTTTTGCGGCTTTGCACTGATGCACCCCTGCATCCATCACGGATAACCCCGGTGAAATGGCGATTTTATCAAGCTTGGCCACCGGTTTGGAACTGGGAAAGCTATGGCCGGGGGAATGCACATCAAAGCCTTGCTGCAAAGCCGTCAGGTTACGGCCACGGCGGCTCCATTCATTAAAATCGCCCATAATTATGGTTGGCATCGGGGTCAGAGCATCCAGAAAACCGGTGATTTCCGCCAGTTGTTTTTTACGATCCCGTTTGAAAAGCCCTAGATGCAGGCCAACCACCCGCAGGCTGCCAGCGCCATTCACAAGGTCAACCATAATGGCACCGCGCGGTTCCAGACCCGGCAATGTCAGCCGGTTTCGGTCCAGCACCTTCATGCCGTTTCGCAACAAAATAGCATTGCCATGCCAGCCGATGCTTTGCGGGCGGGACGAGAATTCAACAAGGGTTAGCGGGCTGGAATCAAACAACAATTGCCGCGAAATACTGGCGGCTTTACTGCCAAAACGCCGGTCGACCTCTTGCAGGGCAATCACATCCGCGCTCAGGTTTGCCATTACTTTCAACACGCGCAGGGGATCGCGCCGGAAATCCCGACCGACGGCTTTTCGAATATTATAACTTGCGACACGCAGTGGCATTTTGCCCTCCTGCTGTATATATAGGGGGGGCAAGCGTTGATTGTTAGATGCAGGCAGCGCATTGGCGCATGTCTGGAAAAAGGCGGATTAATGAAGATTCCAAAACAAAGCCGTCTGGTTTATCTGATCTGGGTAATCCTGATACTGGAAATTGCTGTATCCCTGTGGCTGCGGCAATGGAACGAGGCATTTGTTGCCATTGTCATTCTGGCGCTGACATTTTTGCCTTTCCTGTTCGAGGAACGGTTCAAGATCTATATCCCGCTAAATGCCGGCGCGATGATTGTTTTGTTTTTGTTTGCGACCTTGTTTCTGGGCGAAATCGGTAATTTTTACGAACGCTATTGGTGGTGGGATCTGGTATTGCATAGCGGCGCGGCCATTGGTGTTGGCTTGATCGGCTTTGTCATGGTTTTCATGCTGTTTGAAGGCGATAGATACGCAGCCCCGCCCATTGCGCTGGCGATTCTGACCTTTTTTATTGCCATGGCCATTGGTGCCATCTGGGAGATTTTCGAATATCTGATGGACCAGATTTTCGGCCTCAATATGCAGAAATCCGGCTTGAACGATACCATGTGGGATCTGATTGTTAATTTTGGCGGCGCAATGATTGCCGGATTTGCCGGATATTTTTATCTGCGCGGCAGGTGGTTTGGCGGCTTGGCAAAGCTGATCGAGCAATTTGTCAAAGCCAACAAAAAGCTTTTCCGTAAAAACAAGTGACGGTTTTTTGTTTGCGCCAATGCTGCTTTGGCGTTAAGCGGCGGTATGAAACATTTTCCCTCGAAATCCGCCATCCTTGACTGGGTCAAAGACAACCCGTCCAAATCCAACAAGCGCGATATCGCGCGGGCTTTTGGCATCAAGGGACAAGCGCGGATAGAGCTGAAACGGGTGTTACGAGAGCTGTATTCCGAGGGGCACCTTTCCAAAGACCGCAAAACCTATCGCGACAAAGAAAGCCTGTCGCCGGTTGAGCTGCTGCATATCGTGTCGCTAGATCAAGACGGAGAGCTGATCGCCGAGCCATTGAACTGGAAAGGCGAGGCCGCCGCGCCAAAGGTTTTGTTCATCGCCAAAAAAGGCGATCCGGCCTTAACCATTGGCGACCGTGTGCTGTGCAAAATCGAGAAATCAACCGACGAATACCCGTTCAACGCACGGCTGATCCGGCGCATCGGGCGCGGGGCTGAAAAAATTGTCGGCATTTATCAGCGGGGCGAATTTGGTGGGCGGATATTGCCGGTCGATAAAAAATCCGACCGTGAATATCAGGTGGACCCCGGCCATCGTAACGGCGCGCGGGATGGTGAATTGGTCGAGGCGGAACAATTTGGTGGCCGCACCAAAGGCCTGCACCGTGTCAAAATCATCGCGCGGCTTGGTGACCCGTCAGCGGCAAAATCTGTTTCGCTGATCGCCATTCATCAACATGGTATCCCTGATCAGTTTCCAGCTGAGGTGCTGGCAGAGGCCGCAGAGGCAAAACCTGTTGCGTTAGGCAAACGCGAAGACCTGCGCCATTTGCCGTTATTCACCATCGACCCGCCCGACGCGCGCGACCGCGATGATGCCATATGCGCCATGCCCGACCCGGATAACAAAGACGGCCATATCGTCTGGGTGGCAATTGCCGATGTGGCCCATTATGTGCAGCCCGGCACCGCACTGGACCGCGAGGCCTTTAAGCGTGGCAATTCCAGCTATTTCCCTGATCGTGTTGTGCCGATGCTGCCTGATAATCTGTCGGGTGACCTATGTTCGCTGCATGGCGAGGTCGACCGCCCCTGCATTGCCTTGCGGATTGTGCTGGATGCCAACGGCCAGAAAACCGGCCACCGGTTTACCCGCGGCTTGATGCGATCACCGGCTGCTTTGTCTTATTTGCAAGCCCAGCAGGCGGTTGATGGCGCGCCGGATGAAACCACCGCTGCCATTCTGGAAACCGGTATAAAACCGCTTTGGGCCGCCTATGCCAGTGCGAAAAAAGCCAACCAAAAACGCCAGCCCCTGCATCTGGATCTGCCCGAACGCCAGATTATTCTGTCGGATAGCGGCGAGGTCACCTCGGTATCGTTTCGCGACCGGTTTGACGCCCATAAACTGGTTGAGGAATTCATGGTGCTGGCCAATGTTTGTGCCGCTGAAACGCTGGAGACCAAAAAATCCGAGCTGCTTTACCGTGTGCATGAGCCGCCCAATCCTGAAAAACTGACAGCCCTGCACGAGGTGGTGCAATCGGTTGGCATGGTGCTGGCCAAAGGCCAACGCCTTACCACTGCGCAGCTAAACAAATTGCTGGACGGTGCCGCAGGGGGTGAATATGCGGAAATGATCAATATGACCGTGTTGCGCTCATTGACCCAAGCCTATTACAGCCCGAAAAATATGGGGCATTTCGGGTTGAATTTGAAACGCTATGCGCATTTTACCTCGCCGATCCGGCGCTATTCCGACCTTGTTGTGCATCGGGCCTTGATTGCGGTGCATGGCTGGGGTTCTGACGGGCTAACAGCAGCAGAAATTGAAAATCTGGAAAAGACCGCAGAACATATCAGCCAGACCGAGCGGCGTTCAATGCTGGCAGAACGTGACACAACCGACAGGTATTTATCGGCATTTCTGGCTGAAAAAATCGGGGCCGATTTTGGTGGTGTTGTATCGGGCGTAGCGCGGTTTGGCATATTTGTAAAACTGGATGAAACCGGCGCAGACGGGCTTATTCCGGTGTCACGACTGGGGCGCGAATATTTTAATTTTGACGAAGATCACCGCACCCTGACCGGCGAGCATTCCAAACGGGTGTTGCGATCAGGCTTGCGCGCCAAAGTGCGCCTGTCCGAGGCTGACCCGCTGACAGGTGGCTTGATGTTCGAGCTGCTGGAGATCGACGGAAAACCCTTGCCATCCGGCAAGAAGGGCAAAGGCAAATACAATGCACCGCGCGGCAAAGCCCGCAGCAAAATCAAGCGCAGCCGTATGGTGAAAAAAACCAAACGCGGTTAAATCGGCGGTGCGGTTGGGGTGGGAGCGGTGCGTGGAAACCACGCACCCTACGGGTTATGTCACCGTGAACTGGCCCATCATGCCCAGGTCTTCGTGTTCCAGAATGTGGCAGTGATACATATAGGGAATATCGGCATCCGCTGTTCGGTCAAACCGCACCAGAAGTTCGGTAATGCCGTTAACCAGCGCCACGTCTTTCATGCCGGTGGTTGCATAATCAACCGGCTGGCCATTATTGGTTAATACTTTGAACGACGTGCCGTGAACATGAAACGGATGTGCCATTCCTGCGGCTTGAATCTCCCATATCTCGGTATCACCCAGCTTTATTTCCTCGTTGATCACCGCCATATCCATGGAAACACCGTTGATGGCTGTGGCATGACCGCCACCGCTCATCATACCGCCGCCGCCCATCATGCCACCGCCACCACCGCTTGCCATCATATCGAGGCTAAAGACCCGGCGGCGAACCGGTTCGCCAAAATCAGGGTTCGGCGCGCCTGCAAAAATGGCTGGCAACGGCGTGACAATGGCAGGTTTGGCCATATCAACGCTAAAACGCATGACTTCGAATTCGCCAGCATCGGTGATGGCTGTTGGCGCCGGAATCATACGGGCCATCATTGCCATTTCCAGATTTTCATCTTGCAATGACAGCAGTTGCGCGGCTTTTCCATCGGAGAAATCAACCACAATTTCAACCCGTTCGGCCGGCGCAAGGGTTAGCTTATTCATGGTAACCGGTGCTTGCAACAAGCCGCCATCGCTGGCGATTTGCTGGAAATTGCGACCATCATCAAACCGGAAATGATAAATCCGCGCATTGGACCCGTTCAGAATACGAAACCGCACCAGACCAGCCGGCACCGAGGCCTCTGGCCGGATAGCGCCGTTGACCAGAATTTCATTGCCCCGATACCCCATCATCAGGTTTGGCCCTCGGGGTGCATAGGGCATATTACCATTGCGCTCAAAATTGCGGTCTTGAACAACCAGCGGAATATCGTCAATTCCATAACTGTCGGGCAAGCCGTTATCGCTTGCGTCGGGGTCATCAATGATCATCATACCAGCCAGACCATACCAGACATGCGGCGCCGTGCGCATATGAATATGCGAGTGATACCAAAGGGTTGCCTCGGGTTGGTCAATATCCAGGATTGCATCCATGGTATCATCGGGCGCAACCATGCTGTGCGGGCCGCCATCCTGTGCGCCCTCGATATGTAGGCCGTGCCAATGCACGCTGATATTTTCATCCAGCCGGTTGCCAAGGGTCAGCCGCGCGGTTTCGCCACGATTGGCGCGAATAACCGGCCCGAGATAAGATTGAGAATAGCCGATGGTCGGGGTTTCAAACCCCTGTAAAATTCCGGTTTTTCCGGTGATTGCATCCAGCGCCTCAAGACTGCCGCCGCGCAGGTCCATCACATCGGGAATGGGCAAAGCCGCACCCGGTTCAGCCGCAGATGCACGGCCAATCAGCGCGGGCAAAAACAGCCCCGCAGTCGAGGTTTTCATAAAATTCCTGCGGGTAATCATTTTGCCATCTCTCCGGTAAATATATTCGTTGGGCTGAATGTTAAGCGCATTGCCGCTCAATTTCCAGTGGTCTGTGACAATATCGGTCGCGGCACCTATCAAGATCGCGTTATTGGTTTTACAACACCCGAAAACACAAACAGGTATATTATGAAAATTATTTTTGCATTCTGGACAGCTTTTTTGCTGTTGCTGACACCGATTTCAACCTCTGCCCAAAGCCAGGAACCAAGCACCGCACAGGCCCGCGCTTTTGATGCCTGGGTGGCAGGGTTCAAACCCCGTGCCTTGGCTGCGGGTATTCAAAGCCGAGTTTTTGATCGGGCTTTTCGCGATGTTTCGCTGAACCTGCGGGTGGTTGAACATGACCGATACCAGCCCGAATTCAACAAACCGATCTGGGAATATCTGGATACTGCCGTATCTGACACCCGTATCAGCAACGGCCAGCAGAACCTCCGCGCCAAACGCAATTTACTAAACCGGATTTCGCGGCAATATGGTGTGCAACCCGAGGTGCTTACCGCCGTTTGGGGGCTTGAAAGCAATTATGGCCAAAACCGTGGCAGTTTTAATGTGATCGAGGCCTTGGCAACCCTTGCCTTTGACGGTCGCCGCAGCCGGTTTGGTCAAACTCAATTGATCGCCGCGCTGAAGATCCTGCAATCGGGGGATATTTCTGCGACAAATATGCAAGGGTCCTGGGCGGGGGCGATGGGGCATACCCAGTTTATTCCCACCAGCTATCTTGAATATGCGGTGGACTGGACCAATGACGGAAACCGCAATATCTGGGCCAATAATCCTGCCGATGCGCTGGCTTCGGCTGCCAATTATCTAAGCCGCCATGGCTGGCGCAATGGCGATCCCTGGGGGCTAGAGGTGGTTTTGCCGGACGGGTTTGATTATGCGCTTGCCGATGTCAAAAACAAACAGCCCGTGGCCTATTGGAACCGGCTGGGCGTGCGTATGGCCAACGGCAGACCCCTGCCTGACCACGGCGCGGCGGCATTGCTTTTGCCTGCGGGGGGCAATGACCCTGTTTTTGCCATCTATCATAATTTCGGGGTGATTTTACGCTATAACAATGCGGTATCCTATGCGATTTCGGTGGGCCATCTATCTGACCGGATCGCCGGTGGTGGGCCGTTTGTGCAAGCATGGGACCGGAACAGTTTTTCATTAACCCAGCCGCAAATTGCTGAATTGCAACAGCTTTTGACCAATCGCGGGTTTTCAACCAAAGGCGTCGATGGCGTGGCCGGAGCCAATACCCGATCGGCAATTATCGCCTATCAACGCAGCCTTGGCATTGCCGCTGACGGGTTTGCATCAACTGCGTTATTGGATCGATTGCGTTAGTGTGAAAGCTGGTCCATGCGGTCCAGCAGTGAACGCCCGCCATCAACCGCCAATATCTGGCCGGTGATAAAACTGGCCTCGGCTGATGCCAGAAAAAACGCGGCTTGCGCTGCCTCGGCTGCCTCGCCAATGCGGCCAAGGGGGGTGGCATCGATAACCCTGTCGCGCAAGCTGTCATCCAGCACCAGCGCGTTTTGCAAACTGCCGCTCATGACGCTGCCCAGCGCGACCGCGTTAACCCGAATGCCATAAGGGCCAAAAGACACCGCCAAAGACCGGGTTAGCTGGTTTAGCGCGGCGCTGGCCACCGAATAAGACACCAGATCACACTGGGTTTGGCGCGCCGCCACCGAGGTGAGATTAACAATGGAACCGATTTCTTCGGTGGTGCCTTTTTCCGCCTGATGGATCATGCGTTTGGCCACCGCCTGACACAGGCGCATATTTACCGTGACATTCTGGTGCATCATTTGTTCAAAACAATCCTGCTCCCCCAGCGGGTCTCCGGCCATGACCTGACGGCTGGCATTAATCAGGATATCAACCGTGTCAAACGCATCAACCGTGGCCGCAAGCAGGTTATTTACGGTTAGTTTTTCACGCAGGTCTCCGGCAAAGGATTCGGCTTTTCCATCAAGATCAGCCAGTTGTTTGACTTCGTCTGCCAGTTTGTCTTCGTCCATATCCGCCAGCAAAACATTTGCCCCCGATTCAACAAACCGGCGGGCAATGGCCAAGCCAACGCCGTTTGCGGCCCCTGTCACGATCACGGTTTTTCCGGCAATTGCTCCAGCCATTTTGGCCCCCTGCATAGATTGAATGGATATTGTTAACGGATTCGCCGGTGGTTTTCGAGCAAAACCGTGGGTCAACGATTATTTTCTTGGATGTGTTGCTTCAAAAACCTTGAATTGGCCATCTTGTTCCAGCACGGTCCAGCGTTTGAAATATTGTTCCATCGTGGCCTCATAAGGCAATTGCCGGTTGGCAACCATCAGGAAACGACCCTTGGGTTTTATCAGGGACGCAGCGGTTTTGATAAAGGCTTTGCCAAGCTCCGGTTCTGCTTTGCGCGATTGATGGAAAGGCGGGTTTGAAACCACAAAATCAAACGGCTTTTCGGGCTTGGGTAATGCGGTAACATCGGCCCAGTGGAAAACCGCGCGCGGGTCGGCGGCGTTGATTTTGGCGGCTTCCAGTGCTTTAAAATCCGCCTCGTATAATTCCAGTTTGGCAACATCCGGCAGGGCCAAAACCTGTTTTGACAACCAGCCCCAGCCCGCGCCCAGATCAGCGCCTTTGCCTTTTAAGCCATCCAGATATGGCAGCAACCGTGCGCTGCCCTGATCGATTTTTTCCGATGAAAACATACCGGCAGCGGTTAGAAATCCAGCCGGATTTTCAGCCATGGCCGCGGCGTCTTCCCAATCGGGCAGCGTAACAGCCTTGAACCAAAATACCTTGCCATGGGATTTTGAGATCACAGCCTCCACCGCCACAATTTTTTTCAAGCGCTTCAAAACGCTTTCAATCCCGTCGGTTTTGGCACCGTTTACCAGCACAAACCCGTCAGTCATGCGCGCCGCCCGCGCGATATTGCCAAGGCTTTCAACCTTGCTTCGGGTCAGATGCACAAGCGCCAGTTCAAATTGCGCCTCTACCCGTGGTTCCACGTTGAAACCCGATTGCATCAAGGCTTTGTTGATCGGTTTGAACCCTTGTTCCAGCACGGTGCTGGCCGGGAAAATATGCAGGCCAAAGCTGTCTATGGGCCGCATTACCAGCACATTTTCCGATGGCATATCAATCAGCCCCTGTTCAAAAGGCAGCAAAAATCGAGGCTCGTTCATGGGTTATTCTTTTTCCATTGTGCATTGCAAAGGGTGCTGGTTGCGCTGGGCGTAATCCATCACCTGGGTTACTTTGGTTTCGGCGATTTCATGGGAAAACACACCAACAACCGCCAGACCTTTCATATGCACCGTTAACATAATGCCATTGGCCGCATCCAGCCCGAGGCCGAAAAACCGTTCCAGCACATGCACCACAAATTCCATCGGGGTGTAATCATCATTTAATAACAATACCTTATACATCGGTGGGCGCTCGGTTTTTTCTTTTGGACGGGTGGCCAGGTCAATATCGTCCTGGCCGTTACCATCTTGGCCGGTGGCGCGGGGCTGAATGGGGTTTTGGGTGCTCATATTTGGTTCCGTTAGACTTGACTGTGCCATATGTATTGCAACCCGCCGCAATAAAAAAGGGGGCACAGGCCCCCTTTTCAAATTCAGTGATGCTGGTGCATTTACGCAGTGTAAGTTTTAACCATGTCTGTCGCCGCTGTAAAACGTGCGGAAACCGGCGCGGATGCTTCTTTTGCCGATGCGGCAAATGTCTCGTTGAATTTTGTTGCTTGCGCGACAAAACCTTCAAAAGCGGCTGTTGCAAATGCGGTTTGCTTTTCGAACAATTCGGTGACAGATTTGGAAGCAGCCATATCTTTGGCAGCAGCAACAGTTTCGTCAAAAGATTTTTTCGAATATTCGGTCATTTCAGCGCCAAAGCCTTCAGCAGCTTTGGCAGCAATTTCGCCGGATGCTTTCAGGGCGTCCAGTGTTTCCTGACCAAAGGAAGATGCTTTTTCAAATTCGGCACCCAGTTTTTCGGATTGCGCCGAAACGGTTTTTTGGGCGTCCGCGATGAAATCTTCGGCAGCTTTGGTTGCGGATGGTTTTGCAGTTGTTTTCGTAGCCATTTTCAATGTCTCCAGACATAAATTTGTTTTCCTGAAACAGCATATAGGGTCGATGCTGCACTGCGTCAAGGATTTATTGTGCAGTGCAGCAAAAATAGTTTTTTGATGCATAAGCAACCTCATTCTGGTGGTTTGAAATAAACTGTTTTCATTGTTGTTATTCTCGTGTTAGGGTTCTTGCAATTATAAGGCACCGAAAAATCGGGCCAGAGGCATTTCATAATCGGTGAGCAGAATTCCGATGACTAAATCTTTTTTCCGCGGGCTTACGCTCGTGATTTTTATGGTGTTGAGCGCGGCAATTGCGCAAGCGGCACCCTATGCGGCGCTGGTAATGGATGCCCGCACCGGCGAAGTTTTGCATGCAAGAAATGCAGATACCCGCCTGCATCCTGCATCCCTGACCAAAATGATGACCTTGTATATTGTGTTTGCCGAAATCAAGGCAGGCCGCATGTCGCTGGACCAAATGGTAACCATTTCACGCAATGCAGCTGCTGAACCGCCATCAAAACTGGGGGTCAGCGCCGGATCAAGGGTCAGTGTGCGCGATCTTATTCGTGCGGCTGCGGTGAAATCAGCCAATGACGCCGCCACCGCGCTGGGCGAGGCCGTTTCAGGGTCCGAGGCCGAATTTACCCGATATATGACCCGCACCGCCCGGGCGATGGGTATGAACAATACCCAATTTCGCAATGCCCACGGGCTGACGCAATCCGGGCATTATTCCACCGCGCGCGACATGGCCTTGATGGGGCAGCGGTTGTTTTATGACCATCCCGAATATTACAACCTGTTCAGCCGCACCCAAACCACGGCAGCAGGGCGCACCCTTAACCATACAAACCGCCGGTTTTTGAATGCCTATGAAGGCGCGGACGGCATTAAAACCGGCTATACCAATGCGGCAGGGTTTAATCTGGTGGCGTCGGCACGGCGCGGACAGGAACGCATTATTGTTTCAATGTTTGGTGGCACTTCGACCGCGCAGCGCAACGCACGTGTGGCCGAATTAATGAATATGGGCTTTAACCGTGCGCCAAGTACAGCAATGGTTGTGGCCTTGCCGCGCATTCATCTGGATGGTGGCCATCCGGCAGCAACACGGGAAACCGGTCTGGTTACGGTTGCGGTGCGCCCGGCCGCGCGCGGCGCGCCGGTGGCGGTATCCATGGCGCGGGATTACGATAACGAGGCCCAAGCGGCGGCCATTGCGGCAGCCATTGCTGCGGCCACGGTTGGCACGCCGATCAGCCCGGGGCCAATGTTTGTGCGCCCGCCGGATAGCGAAACAGTGATTATGACTCCGCCGGTCAGGCGCACCGATTTAGGCACATCATTTGCGCTTGCATCGGTTGAGGAAGAACAGGTGGCACCAGCGCCGGTTCGCACAACCGCACCGGATGCAAGCGGAGAATATGCTGTGCAGGTTGGCGCGTTTCGCACCCGCGATCAGGCCGAAAGACTGTTGATTCAAACCGCACTGGTTGATCTGGATTCGTTTAGCGGCGCATTACGCAGCATTTCACCGGCAACGGTGCAAGGGGTTTCGATGTTTCAGGCACGCTTTGTCGGCATGAGCCTTGGATCAGCGCAAAAAGCCTGCGCACGGCTGCAAGCCCTGCAATCGGATTGTGCAGTTATATCACCGCCCAGCTAATAGGCCGGTTTTGCAACCAGCCCGATAATCCTAGTAAACCCGCCAGCTGCCGACTTCGCAGACATTCAAACCCATACGGGTTACTTCGTCCCCGTCGGAAAAAACCGCTTTCAGGTCCCAGATGCAATATCCCGAACCATCATCCAGATTGAGGTCAACATTGCTGTAAGCAGGTAAAACCGAATTTCCGAACCAATCACGACCCCAACTGGTTTGATCGCGATTGGAAGCATAGAATTCCATCATCGTATAGTTGGTATCATTGATAATGGTAACCCAGCGATTTTGCGCCTGGGCATTGACTGCTCCGGCAAAGAACAGGGCTATTGTCAGTAAAACTTTCATGATCGCCTCACTTGTTAAAAATTACATTTGTGCCGGGAATTTGCGCTTTGAATACGGCAATAATATGGCGGGAAAAGATTGGGTTAACCACGAGCCAGCATCGGTTCATTCTGGTTAATTCGGCTATTCCTTGCCAGCCAAGCGCGCATAGGGGCGCAACACCTCGTGTTTTTGCACCCGCCGGAACAGCACAATCGCGCCATTTGAATGGCGCGGATCAAAGGCAAAACCTTTGCTGGAAAGCTGGTCAAAAACCGATTTCACCCCGCATAATCCGGTAATATGATCGTGCAATTCCAGATAGATACGGTCAACACCGGCCAAATCTGCATCGGCAAAAATCATTGCCTCGGCACCCTCGATATCACAGACAATCAGGTCAACCGCGCGATCCCGTAACAGCGCATTCAGGTTTTTGGTTGCGACCTCGATTTTGCGTTCATAGGGGTTTGGCCCTGCCATCAAAGACCCCATCCAGAAATCATTGCGTTGATAAAACGCCATGGAATCAGCCCCGCAATTGGTCAGAACCGCGTTAACGCGTTCAATATTGTGGACGTTATTAACCAGATGCAGGCTTTCCATAAACGGCATCAGATCGGGGTTTGCCTCAACCGAGATTACCTGTTTAACCCCGCTTTGGCGCGCCAAAAGCGTTGAGATAAACCCGATTCCGGCGCCGATATCCAGCACCGTGTCGCCCTCCTGGACAATCAGCGGAATTTGCGCGGCTTCTTCAGCCTCGAACTGATCGGCAAGAATTGCCTGTTCAATCGGCGGTGTTATGATGCGCCGGTCAAACGGAATGCGGACATTACAGGTTTCCAGATATTCAAATTCGCGAGCAACAGATTTTTCCATACACGCAATTTGACATCAGACTTCCACCTTGTCTACCTTTGGTTGCGCTTATCTTGGGCTGCGCTTGGCCAGAATGCGTTGCAAAGTGCGGCGATGCATGCTTAGACGTCGCGCGGTTTCGGAAACATTGCGATCACATAATTCAAACACCCGCTGGATATGTTCCCAACGCACCCGGTCTGCCGACATCGGATTTTCCGGGGGCGGGGGTTTGCCATTGGGCAGGGCCAGCAAAGCATTGCAAATATCATTGGCATCCGCAGGTTTGGCCAGATAATCCGTAGCCCCGATTTTAACCGCCGCCACCGCTGTTGCAATAGCACCATAGCCGGTCAAAACAACGATGCGTGCATCGGGGCGTTTTTTACGGATCATTTCCACCGCATCAAGGCCGTTTCCATCCCCGAGTCGTAAATCACATACCGCATAAGCCGGGGCAGAAACCGAAATTGCCAGCCGCGCCTGTGCCACAGATTCAGCCAGAGTGACAACAAAACCGCGCTTTTCCATCGCGCGGCCCAAACGGCGCAAAAATGGTTCGTCATCGTCCAGTAACAGCAAAGACGGGTCTTCGCCTATCTTCCCAAGCGCTCTTTCCGCCATTTTACACTCCGTTTTTGCACATATATTAACAAAATTGAATGCGTCGGTCAATCAATCTTGTGTTTTCAGATCTTCCCCGCATAACAGGCAATGGTTTCTGCCATGGCTTCGGGCCGGTCAGCCCGTGTAAAGAATTGCAAAAGCCCATAGTCAGGGGCCATCAGATAGGCATTGGTGGAATGGCTAACCAGATAATATTCGTCATCCGGCTCATGTTCTTCTGCCCCGTAAAACACTTTGTATTCACGGGCGACAGCTTTGATTTCCTCGGCGCTGCCGGTCAGGCCAACCATGCGTGGGTGGATATAGCTGACAAAATCCGCCATTACTTCGGCTGTGTCACGTTCAGGGTCGACCGAAACCATCACCGGCTTGACCATAATGCCGTCTTCTTCAAGAATTTCGACGGCTTCGGCATTGCGGGCTGTGTCCATCGGGCAAACATCCGGGCAAAAGGTATAGCCAAAATAAATCAGGGTCAGGCCGTCAACCACGTCCTGCTCGCTTACGCGTGTGCCGGTATGATCAATCAGGGAAAACGGACCGCCGATCTGGCTGTTGCCCGCAACCGAGGTCGTGCGACACTCGGCAAACTGGTCCGCGTTGCGTTGGCTTACAACAAAATAAGCCCCAAGCCCGACCGCGACCGATAACAGACCGGCAGCGCTATATAGAATTACAGGTTTCATAATATCTCCTAACTTTTGACTGTTATGCACCTACAATCCGCGCGCTGCAAGTTGCCTGTGAAATATCAATGCTTTTCATTCCCCGACAGCATGATAGTTTGGCAAAATGGTGCATGCTCCGGTAAATATGGTGATTAACGAGGCCCGGTATGACTGGATGCGGCTGCGAACGCTGGTCATGTTGCGCTGGCTGGCAATTGCCGGACAATCAGCCGCCGTAATTATCGCCACCCGCTATCTGGAGCTGGATTTAAGATTGGATCTAAGCGTGACCGCGATTGGCATTGCGGTGGGGTTTAATATTGTTGCCATCCTGATTTTCCCCGAAAACCGAAGGCTGTCTGAACGTGCGGCGCTAAATACATTGCTGTTTGATCTTTGCCAGTTGGCAAGCCTGATTTATTTAACCGGCGGTCTGTCGAACCCGTTTTCAATGCTGCTGATTGCGCCGGTGGTGATTGCCGCCACCGCGCTGAACCTGCGGGCGACAATGATCATCAGTTTTGCGGCCGTACTGATGATTTCGATTTTGACATGGCAGTTTTTACCCCTGAAAACGATGGATGGCACCCTGCTTATTCTACCCTCGACCTTTATTTACGGCATGTGGGCGGCTTTGCTGATTTCCATCGGGTTTCTGGCGTTTTTTGCACGCCGCGTCACCGCCGAAACCTTTTCCATGAGCCAGGCATTGGCCGCAACCCAAATGGCATTGGACCGTGAACAGCGCCTGACCGCGCTTGGCGGGGTGGTCGCCGCCGCCGCCCATGAGCTGGGCACACCGCTGGCCACCATAAAACTGGTATCAACCGAGCTGATGGATGAATTGGCAGACAGGCCGGACCTGCGCCAAGACATGGAATTGATCCAAAGCCAAGCCAACCGTTGCCGCGATATTTTGCACGATATGGGCCGCGCTGGCAAAGACGATACCCACCTGCACCACGCGCCGGTTTCGGCGGTGATCGAGGAAGCCGCCGCGCCGCATATTTCACGCGGCAAAACCATCATCATTCGCGTCAATGGCAAACCGTTTGACAAACAGCCAGACAACCAGCCCGAAATTCCGCGTTTGCCTGAAATTATCCACGGTATTCGCAATCTTGTGCAAAACGGGGTGGATTTTGCGGATGAAAATGTCTGGATCGACATTACATGGAATCCTGAAACCATCCATTTGCATATCGGCGATGACGGTCCCGGGTTTCCACCCGAATTGCTGGGCCGGATTGGCGAGCCGTTTGTGCGTAAACACCGCCAGAAAAAACAAAACCCTGATCGCCCCGGCTATGAAGGCATGGGGCTGGGCCTGTTTATTGCCAAAACCCTGCTGGAACGCTGCGGTGCCGAGATTAATTTTGCCAATGGCTCCGAACATCGTTTTAATGCAGCCAAAGCCAGAATTCTGGCACCTAATCAATCCCGTTCCACCGGCGCCATTGTCGAAGTGGTTTTTTTACGCAAATCTTTTGAGGTGCCGGTTGATGATATTCGCGCGGCCTTGGACGACAACCCCAATAATCCGGTGAACTAACCCGTATGAACTATGATTTTACCCTTGATTCCGCCAGCCAAACCGCTGATCTGGCCAGCCGCATCGGGCCGCATTTGCGGGCTGGCGATGTATTGCTGCTTTCGGGGGATATCGGCGCAGGCAAAACCCATTTTGCCCGCAGCCTGATACAGGCATTGCAGGCACCGCTGGATTTACTGGAGGATATCCCCTCACCGACCTTTACTCTGGTGCAGACCTACCCGCTTGATGATGTTGAGATTTGGCACGCGGATCTTTACCGGATTGGTTCTTTTGACGAAATTGTCGAACTGGGCCTGAATGACGCTTTTGCCACCGGCATTTGTCTGGTTGAATGGCCCGACCGGCTGGGTGCAGACACGCCAAAACGGCATCTGGCGCTGGCATTTCATCAAGGCAATTCGGATCATGGCCGGACCTTGAAAATCACCACCGCCGGTCAAGGGTGGGAGTGGCTGGAAAATGTTTGAGCCAACGCAAAACCCCCGCATTATGGCCCTGCCTGTGGGCTGTGATTTTTCGGTTGCTTTTGTGGCGGGGCTGCATGCCCGAATGCAGGGATGCCAGCCCCAAGAATGGGCGCGCATCAGTATTTTTGTCAACACCCGCCGCAGCGCCAGACGTTTAAGTGATTTGCTATCCACCGGACCAGCAATTTTGCCCAATATCCGTGTTATCAGTGATCTGGCACAAGATACATCCCCCGACCTGCCCCCAGCTGCCAATGCACTGGAACGCCAGCTTTTGTTGGGGGATCTGATTGGTGCTTTTCTGGATAAACAGCCCGATCTGGCCCCGAAATCCGCTCGGTTTGATCTGGCAAAATCACTGGCGGCATTGCTGGATGAACTGGATGGCGAAGGGTTAAGCATCGACAGCTTGAAAGATATCGAAATCGACGGGCAGTCCGGCCATTGGCAGCGCAATCTGGCTTTTTTGAATATTCTCAAGGATTATGTCGCCGCCCTTGCAGGCAAAATGTCAGGGGTCGAGGCCCGACAGCGGGCGGCTATTGCCGCGCTGGCGGCTGAATGGCAGGAAAATCCGGTGCAAACGCCGGTGATTATTGCCGGTTCAACCGGGTCGCGCGGGGCAACAGCGATGTTGATCAAAGCGGTGGCAAACCTGCCGCAAGGTGCGGTGGTTTTACCGGGGTTTGATTTTGACACCCCGGCCGATATTTGGCAGGGCCTGTCCGAGGAACATCCGCAATTCGGCTTTGCTAAACTGGCCAGAACTGTGGGATTTGATCCATCCGAAATGCCGCTTTGGCACAAGATAACCGCTGAAAACACCAAACGAAACGCGCTGGTTTCCCTGTCATTGCGCCCCGCACCGGTGACCGCAACATGGCTGGCAGACGGGCCGAAATTGCTGCCCGATCTGGCAGATGCCTGCCAAAACCTGACCTTGTTAGAGGCCCCCAGCCCCCGGCTGGAGGCCACCGCAATTGCCATCAAATTGCGCCAATCCCTGCACGAGGGCAAAAAATCCGCGCTTGTCACCCCTGACAGATTGCTGGCGCGGCGGGTTTCGGCGATGTTGCACCGCTGGAATATCACCCCCGATGACAGCGCCGGCCAACCGGCTCAGCTTTCGCCGCCGGGGATGTTTTTGCGTATGCTTGTGGCTATGTTTGATACTAAATTAACCCCGTTGCAGCTGCTGGAATTGTTAAAACACCCGCTATGCAGCATCGGCCAACGCAGCCAGCATTTGCAATTCAGCCGCCAGCTGGAACATAAAGAACTGCGCGGCGGGCCTGCTTTTGTTGATTTTACGGGTTTTTCTGACTGGGCTGAAAAAGCCGCCGCAAAACCTTGGCTGGCGCGGCTTTCAGAAATAATATCGCCGCTGCAATCTCTGCCCGACCATACCGTTAGCGGCTGGGCCAACCTGCACCGACAGGCCGCCGAATCGCTGGGCTCGGATGATTTATGGGATAAAGAAGCCGGTCGGGTGGTGTTGGCCACACTGGAAACCCTTGGGGATTGCGACCATCAAACCCAATATTCCGCTGCTGATTACCGCGCGTTATTTGCCGATGCCCTAACCGGAGAGGTGCGCGATGATCCGGTTTTGGCCCATCCCGATATTGCCATTTGGGGCACCTTGGAAGCACGGGTTCAATCGGCTGATCTGATTATTCTGGCAGGGCTGAACGAGGGTATCTGGCCACAAATCAGCCGTAATGACACATGGCTAAACCGCGAAATGCGCCGCCAGATCGGGCTGGAGCTGCCCGAGCGGCGCACCGGGCTTTCGGCCCATGATTACCAGCAATGTCTTGGTGGCTCACAGGTGGTTTTGTCGCGCGCGCTGCGCGATGGCGAAGCACCAAGCGTAGGGTCCCGGTGGTTGCTGCGATTGCAAAACCTGATCGCAGGGCTGGGGGATAACGGCCAGTCTGCGTTAACAGAAATGCAGGATCGTGGCAAAACCCTGCTGCATTGGGCCGAACAACTGGACGCTGCCAAAACACCGACCCCCCCCGCGCCGCGCCCCGCGCCAGCGCCGCCGGTATCGGCACGGCCAAAGGGATTGTTTGTGACCCGTATCGAAACCCTGATCCGCGACCCTTATGCAATTTACGCCCAGTATATTCTGAAACTGCGTAAATTCGAACCCTTGACCCAACAGCCGGACCACCGCAACAAAGGTAATGTTCTGCACGATATTCTGGAACAGTTTATTTCACAAACCATGGCTGGCTTGCCGGAAAACCCCGCCGGTCTTTTTGAGGAAATCATGATGCAGGCACTGGAAAAATCCGTGCCCTGGCCAGCAACGCGGCGGTTGTGGCGGGCCGGTTTTCTGAAAACCCGCGACTGGTTTCTGGAAACCGAGGCTGAACGGCGTAGCATCGCCGCCCCCGCACGGCTGGAAACCATCGGCAAACGTATGTTGCCCAACGGGTTTGAATTGCGCGCCAAAGCCGACCGGATTGATATTGATAGCGCTGGTAACTTGTTGATCTATGACTATAAATCCGGCAGCAAACCAACCGAAAAACAAATCCGGCAGTTTTCGGTGCAATTGCCACTGGAAGGCATAATCGCGGAAAACGGCGGGTTCGAGGGGCTGCATCCGGCCAAAATCCATAGCCTGCAACTGATCTATCTGGGCGGCAAAGCTGGCGTTATTTCTTTTGCCCAAACTGATGACGCCATGCATAACGCATGGGAAAACCTGTGCAGCCTGATCGGGCGGTATCAATTGGTTGCGGTCGGGTATCCGGCGCGATTACGCCCCGAGCTCCAGACCTTCAAGGGCGATTATGACCACCTGTCGCGTCGTGGCGAATGGCAGGATGATGACGGGTTTACGGTGGAAATAGTATGAGCAAACAGATCATCCAACAGGCATCCGCCGCGCAAATACTGGCGGCAAGGCCCGATTTTTCCAGCTGGGTCAGCGCCAATGCCGGATCGGGCAAAACCCGGGTTTTGACCAATCGGGTATCACGATTATTGCTACGTGGCACGGATCCGGGCAAGATTTTATGCCTGACCTTTACCACCGCCGCTGCCTCCGAAATGCAAAACCGCCTGTTTAAGCAATTGGGTGAATGGGCAATGTTGCCGGATGAAAAACTGCAAACCGCCCTGCAGGGGCTGGGCGAACCTATACCGGACAGCAATGCGTTAAGCACCGCGCGCACCCTGTTTGCCCGCGCGCTGGAAACTCCGGGGGGGCTTAAAATCCAGACCATCCACGCTTTTTGCGAATCGCTGTTACACCGGTTTCCGCTCGAAGCACAGATTTCCCCTGATTTTGAAATCATTGATGATCGCCAAACCGCCGAATTGCGGGTTGATGTGCTGAATGATCTGGCCGAAAGCCATCCGGATATTTTTGACGCCATGGTGGCCGCCCAATTCAAAGACCCCGCAGAATATTTGCCGGAAATTCTGAAGTATCAGGAACGCTTTGATCGGGATTTTGACCAAAGCAAAATGGCAAAGCTGCTTGAAACAGAGCCGGGCCTGTCTGAACAGGAGGTTCTTGGTCGTATCCTGCAAGGCCTGTCGGACCTTGATTTACAGGCCCTTGCCAATGCCATGGCCAAAACCGTTAAGCCCGACGCCAAACGGGTTTCGGCGGAATTACGCGCCTCGGAAGCGTTACAAAATTATAAAAATGCACCGGTTTCGGCAGCGCTGGACATGTTGGAGGCTGCATTTTTGACCTCTGGCAAGCCCCGATCAACCACAAAATTTCCGGTAAATGCGGTAAAAGACGCCTTTCCACCGGCCTTTGATCTGGTCACCTTGTTGATCGAGCGGGTGGCCATTGCCCGCGAAAGCCGGCTTGCCTTGCAAACCCTGTCCAAATCACGGGCTTTGCATGAATTTGCCCGGGTGTTTTTGCGCCATTATACCAAACGCAAAGCCGCAATCGCCGGTTTGGAATTCGAAGACCTGATCCGAAAAAGCGATGCTTTGCTGCGAAATTCGGAAATGGCACAATGGGTTTTATACCGGCTGGACGGCGGCATTGACCATATTCTGGTCGACGAAGCCCAGGATACCAGCCCGCTACAATGGCGCATTGTGTCCTCTTTGGCTGAGGAAATTTACGCAACCGCAAACCCTGACCAACCACGCACCGTGTTTGTGGTGGGTGATGAAAAACAGTCTATTTTTTCGTTTCAGGGTGCAGACCCCCATGAATTTGCCCGAATGCGAACCCTGTTTGGTCAACAGCTCCGATCCCGCGGGGCTGATTTGGCCCAAGGCGAATTGCTGCATTCTTTTCGATCTGCCGCACCGATTTTACAATTGGTTGATACGGTTTTTCAAGGCAAAGCCGCTGAGGGCTTAAGCAACGAAATCACCCATCTGACCACCGATAAAACCCGGCCCGGGCGGGTGGAAATCTGGCCTTTTATTGCTAAACCGGATGTGCCAGAGCCAAAAAAATGGTTTGAACCCGTAGATGCCCCCGCCCCCGGCGACCCGCAGGTTTTGCTGGCCGAAACCATTGCTGAACGTATCGCGGGGCTGATTGCATCGGGCCATGAATTGCCGGGCCAAAACCGTGCCATCCGCGCCGGTGATTTTTTGATTCTGGTGCAATCGCGCACCAGTTTGTTTCATGCAACCATCAAGGCGTTAAAATCAAAACAGGTGCCGGTCGCGGGATCGGACCGCTTGAAAGTTGCCGAAGAACTGGCGGTCAAAGACCTGATGTCGGTATTGCAATTTGCCAGCACGCCCAACGATAATCTTGCGCTGGCCTGTGCTTTGCGCTCGCCTTTATGCGGGGTTTCCGAGGCCGAATTATTTGCCTTGGCCCATGATCGCAAAGGAACGTTATGGCAGGCGCTTGGCAGCCATGAAATGCTGGGGGATATTCTGGGCAGAGCCGATTTTGAACGCCCCTATGAATTGCTGGAACGTATCCTGATTCACCATAAAGGCCGCCAGAAACTGCTGGCGCGGCTTGGCCCGGAATCGGAGGACGGCATTGACGAGCTGTTACATCAGGCTCAGGTTTTCGAGAGCAAAAACAACCCCAGCCTGACCCGGTTTCTGGAATGGATATCAACCGACGTGCTGGAAATAAAACGTCGTATGGATGCAAGCGCCGATCAGGTTCGGGTGATGACGGTGCACGGGGCCAAGGGGCTGGAGGCTCCGATTGTGATTTTGCCCCAAACCGTTAAGAAACCCAATGATAGCAGCGCCAAGGTGCTACCGGTTGATGATTTGGCAATGATTGGATTAGGCAAAAAAAATGCGCCGCGAATTGCAAAAAACGCCAATGAAATGCAAGACCGCCTGCAACAAGAAGAAAAAAACCGGCTGCTTTATGTGGCGCTGACGCGGGCCGAAACATGGCTTATGATTGCCGGTGCAGGTGACCCGAAAAAGGCGGATGCAGATTGGTTTGGCATGGTGCGCGACGCGGCTTTGACCCTTGGCGCCACGCCTGACAGCACCGGGCGGCTGGTTTTTGAAAACCATTGGTCTGCTGAAAAATTGCCCGCCACAAACAGCAAAACCACAGCCAAGCCATTGCCGGAGTTTTTGAACACCCAGGCAAAAGCACCGGTCAAACCACCCAAGCCGCGCAGCCCATCAAACCTTGGCGGGGCGCATAGTGTTGCGGGCACGATTGAAGATGAAAACGCCATTTTACGGGGCAATCAAATTCATTTGCTGCTGGAAAAACTGGTGGGTGTCCCGCCAGAGCATCGGGAAAATACTGCGCAAAGCCTGCTTGGAAATGCCGCATTAAACGGGGTTATCGCGCAGGCCTTAAACGTGTTGAACACACCGGAACTGGCCAAAATTTTTGCACCCGAAACCCTGCAAGAGGTCGCCATAACCGCCGATATTCCCGGTATCGGCCCGATTTTTGGCCGCATTGATGCGCTGATTACCGGCACGGAAATTATCGCCATTGATTTCAAATCAAACGCGATTATCCCTGAAACTCCGGCAGAAATACCCGAGGCTTTTCTGCGACAGATGGGGGCCTACCGCGTTGCTTTATCCCAGATATGGCCGGACAGGCCCCTCAAAACCGCAATATGTTGGACCAATAACGCCAGTTTGATGGAAATTCCGGAAAATATCTGCATGGCTGCCTTGCAGCGCGCCACCACACCTTGACGCTGGCGGTTCGGGTTCCTAAATTAGGGAAAACATATTCAGATATTTACAGGAGTGCCAAAATGGCCACTATCGCAGTCACCGACGCCACCTTTCAATCCGAAGTCCTTGAATCTACGGTTCCCGTTGTTGTTGATTTCTGGGCCGAATGGTGCGGCCCTTGCAAAATGATCGGGCCATCCTTGGAAGAATTATCCGAGGAATATGGCGAAACCGTCAAAATCGCCAAAGTGAACGTGGATGAAAACGGCAATAGCCCGGCATCTTTGGGGGTGCGCGGCATTCCGGCATTGTTCCTGTTCAAAGACGGCAAAGTTGTTTCCAACAAAACCGGTGCCTTGCCAAAAGCCGCCCTGAAAAGCTGGATCGACAGCGAAATCTAACCGGATTTATAGCGTGAATTCTTAAAACCCGCTGCGGCGGGTTTTATTTTGGGAAAAGCAGATTTTGCCAGACCGCCCGTTGGGTTTCAAGGCGGTTTTCGCGCAATGCTACGGCTGAATTGGCCCGCGCCATTTGTTCTAACAAACCCCTGTCACCCGCAATTTGGCATAATATTTGCACCCAATCCAGCGGGCCGTCCCCCACCGGAATACCCCGCCCCGCCCCGTTTGGCCAATGGGCAGAATACAGGCAAGCCGCGCCAACAATTGCGTGTTCGATCATTTTACTGGTTGAGCGCGCCGCATTAAACGGCCCCTTTTGCAGGGGATAAAGCGCAATATGAAACCGCTGCTTAACCACCCATTTCCGGTATTCCTGCCAGCCCATTTGCGGTATGTGCTTTACCCGTTTATGCGTCGCCAGATCTGCGGGTAACCTATGGGTTTTTGACAGGGTAAATTCAGCCTTGGGAAACTGGTTTAGAACCGCGCGAATTGCCGGAAGTATAAGGGTTAGATCCCCGGCATGGGAACGCGCGCCCAAAAAACATATATTCAGGGTTTGCTGATCAAAATGGTTAAAATCCGCCAGTGGTTCTGACCAGAACGGGTGCAAAACCCCTGTGGTTTTATCGGGGTATTCCTGCCGTAACAGTGCATGCAAATTTTCAGAACTAACCCCGACCCAATCGGCCGACTGCATATAAAACCGCGCCGCACGGTGTTCCAGCAATTTGGTTTTTTGCCGGTATTGCCACGGCAGGTTTTGGTCTGTATGCCAGTAATCATCCATAAAGTATAGGGTTTTTGGCCGTGAAAACCCCGCCGGAACCCCCGCATCATGCCGAAAAACCAGCTGTGTGGTTTCAGATGCAAACACAGTCGGAGAAATCTTTTTCACCCGTCCGTCCGCCAGCCAGCCCTGACAGGCATTTTCAAAATAAAGCGAGGCCGTTGGCGAGGATTTGCCAACCAGCAATGGTGCCAATCGTGATCGTCGCCGGGGTTTTATCGAGATTTTCACGGGGCCATCAAATTTCGAAATGCCGCCAGCCCGTCATTGACATCCTCAAAATAATGCAGCTCTCCGGCCTCGAGAATAGCGGCAGAGGTGCAGAAATCTTTGATGGTCTGGGGCGAATGGGACACCATGATCACATCCGATTTATCAAGCCGTTGTTCAAAAACCGCCATGCATTTGCGTTTGAAAATTGCATCCCCCACGGCGGTGATTTCATCAACCAGATAGCAATCAAAATTGATCCCCATCGAAACCCCGAATGCCAGCCGTGCTTTCATGCCTTGGGAATAGGTTTGCACCGGCATATCCAGAAAGGCCCCGAGTTCGGCAAAATCTTCGACAAATTCAACCAGCGTATCGGTGTCTACTCCGTAAATCCGTGCGATAAACCTGGTGTTTTGTATGCCGGTCAAAGCTGCGTGAAAACCGCCGGCAAAGCCAAGCGGCCATGAAATGCTGCCGCTGCGCAAAATTTCACCATGATCAGGACGCAACGTGCCGCCGATCATTTTCAACAAGGTCGATTTACCCGCGCCGTTACGCCCCAAAAGCCCCAGCGACTGGCCACTTTTTAATTTCAGGCTCAGCCGGTCAATGACAATTTTTGTGCTGCCCTTAAGGCGGTAAGATTTTGAAACATTGCGGAATTCAATCATTAACGACGGTCCCGAACATTATAGCCGATCAATACCAATACCGCCCAGGCCGCAAACAGAAATACCGCGACCAGCAACGACAGCACAAACCGTTGCGGATATTGCGGAGATTGCGACAAGGTCGGCGGGATATGAATGGCCAGATACCGGCTTTTTCGACGGGCTTCGGCGCGGGCTTGTTCCTCCGCAATAAGGGCAGCGGTATAGGCGGTTTGGGAAAATTCCAGATCCACCAGCAATTCTTCGTATTCACCAATCACATCTGACAAAGGTCGCCCGTCAGTGCCGGAACCCAAAGCACCGATATTGCCTTTTTCTGCGGAAATCTGGCTGCGGATTGCCTGAATTCGGATATTCATCTGGGTGGCGCGCGGGTCATCCGGCCCTGCATAGGATGACAAAACCTCGCGTTCTACCAATGCATCGGCAAGCCGGTTTTCCAACACCGACAGCACCCCCATCTGGCTGGCAATATCGGCCTGCGGATCAATAATTTGCGCAGCATTTCGAAAATTTCGAACCTTGAGGCGAATGGCTTTTAGCCGGGTTTCGGCGGTTGTCAGGTCTTCGCGGGCGAACTTTGTTGCGTCTTCGCGCGCAATCAGCGACAGATCATTGATCAATGCCACGCTTTTGCCAATGATTGCTTGTGCCAATAAATGGCTGTCCTCGGCGGTAAAAGCCTTTGTTTCCAGCTCTATCACGCCGGAAGAGCTGTTTACCGATACCGAAACCATGCGCCGCCAATAGCGCACAAGGTCTTCGATTGCGGGGGATTCCCCCAGTGAAAACACAAAATCATCAGGATAACGGTTAAATATTTCCCTAAGCCCCAATTCTGCATCCAGTGCTTCGACCATTGGCTGGCTCAGGATATAGTCATTAAGAATTTCGCTGTCAGCAGCGGTTGAGCTGCCGGTTTGGGTAAACGCGCCCAGAACATCCAGCGGATTGGAAAATTCTTCGGAGCGGACCGAAAACGCGGTTTGGGAATGGTATTGATCTGCCGAAAACCCGTATAAATAGGTGATGGACGCGGCCAAAGGCAGCAGAAACATCATAATAAAACTGGCCACAACCAAAATATGGCGCATTCGCGGCCCGGGTTTTTTGACCGGAGGCGGCATCAATGCAATTTTGACATCAGGCTTTATCATGTCATTTTTACGCTTTCTTAACCATTCTGGTATCTCGATTGCGGCATCAACTCTGGATGCCAAATGAATATTTTCTCTGCCAAATCACGGCCAAATCCGCCGGATACCTTGTCTGGCCGCTCTCGTCATCAGCCCGGATTTCAGGCGCTGCGGGTTCTGGTCGCCATGATTATCCGCGAAATGAACACCCGATTCGGGCGCACATGGGGCGGATATATCTGGGCCGTGGTAGAACCGGTTGCCATGATCGGCCTGTTATCGCTGGCCTTTAGCCAATTTATCCAGACACCGCCGATCGGCAGCAGCTTTGTGCTGTTTTATGCGTCGGGGTTTGTGCCTTTCTATTTCTATTCGGAAATCACTACGGCCACATCTTCGGCGGTTATGTTTAACAAGCCGTTAATGCAATTCCCCGCTGTCACGCCGCTGGACGCGGTTTTCGCGCGTTTTTTCCTGTCAGTGCTGACTTTGACGGTGGTCGGGGCGATTGTTTATATTGGCATCGGTTTTTTTGATGCCTGGCCCAACGGCGTTGATTTTGGCGCGGTTTTGCTAAGCCTTGCTGCGGCTTGCTTGCTTGGGCTTGGTAGTGGCACGCTAAATTGTGTGCTGTTCCCGTTTTTTCCGGTCTGGGCGCGAATATGGGCGGTGATCAACCGGCCGCTTTTCCTGATTTCCGGTGTGTTTTTTACGTTTGAAAGCATGCCGGAACAAATTCAGGCAATATTATGGTATAATCCATTAATTCATGTGGTTGGCATTATGCGCACCGGCATTTATCCAAGTTATGACGCCAACTATATTTCGTTACTGTTTATTTTTGGCCTTGGCATGAGCAGTTTTGTGTTGGGCACCTATTTGCTGATCCGACATCGTAGCTATGTTACCGAAAATTAAGCAACAGCTTGTGCTGGCCAAAGCCCCTTGATGGGGCTAATATTTACCTATGGAATCTGCACAGGAATCAGCCGCACAAAGCGATAATTATTTCCGCGATCTGGCGATTCTGGACTGGTTGGGTGAATTGGGCGCAACCGAAGCCATTTCCGAGGCAGGTATCAACCGGTATGACCTACCGGAAATTACCCGACAGGCAAAAAAACCCGCACTGAATTCCACCAAACCGGCACCACAAGATATTTCCGAAACACTCCCTGATACCCGAACTCTTGCCGCATCCTGCACCGATATTGAAATGCTGTATCAAACGGTTTTGGCATATGATGGTTGCGCTTTGAAAAAAGGCGCCAGAAATACGGTGTTTTCCGATGGAAATCCGGCTGCAAGGGTGATGGTTATTGGCGACACGCCTGACCGGGACGAAGACCGCAGCGGTTGCCCTTATTCCGGGCAGGCCGGGGGTTTGCTTGATAAAATGTTTGCAGCGATTGGCCTGTCTCGACAGGCGGAAACCGGCAAGGACGCATTTTATACAACCTGCCTTTCGCCATGGAGAGTCCCCCAGAACCGCGATCTGATGGATAGTGAAATCCAACTGCTCCGGCCGTTTTTGATCCGGCATATAGCACTGGCAAAGCCGGAATTTTTAGTCGTAATGGGAAGCCAGCCCAGCAAAATCCTGCTGGGGTTTGAAAAAAGCATCCGCCATACACGCGGGCAATGGGCGCAGGTCGATGGCATTCCGGCCATTGCGATGTTCTCACCGGCAAACCTGTTGCGAAACCCGCTAAACAAACGCGCCGCATGGGCAGATTTACTGGCTCTTGGCGCTCGTCTGAAAGGATAATTAATGACCAAACGAGAATTTATTCCCATTCGTATCGCGGTGCTGACCGTTTCCGATACCCGCAAACTGTCGGATGATAAATCCGGCGATGTGCTGGTAAAGCGACTGACCAAGGCGGGCCATTTGCTGGCCGACCGCAATATCATTCGCGACGAACGGGATCAGATCGCGGACCAATTGCGAAAATGGGTTACCGATGACGGGATTGACGTAGTGATATCGACCGGCGGCACCGGCCTGACCGGGCGCGACATAACCGTTGAGGCCCACCGCGATGTTTATGAAAAGGAAATCGAGGCGTTCAGCACCTTGTTCACCATGATTTCATTCCCCAAAATCGGCACCTCCGTCACGCAATCCCGCGCCTGTGCGGGGGTTGCCGGCGGCACCTATCTGTTTGCCCTGCCCGGGTCTCCGGGGGCGTGCAAAGACGGCTGGGATGAAATATTGCTGCATCAACTTGATTATCGTTACGGCCCCTGCAATTTTGTCGAAATCATGCCAAGGCTGGAAGAACACAAATAGCGCCGCAGTCGGGTTTGCTTGCCAAGGTCTGTTTCTGGGTTTAATCCTTTACTATGGACCAAGGACCAACAGATGACTGAACTACGCCGCGGCTGGACAACCGGAGCCTGCGCTGCGGCGGCGGCAAAATCGGCATGCTCGGCCCTGATTTCAGACCGGTTTCTTGATCCGGTCCAGATCACCCTGCCCAAAGGCGAAACGCCGGAATTCGATGTTTTTCAATGTGAGCGCGGCGAGGGCTGGGCCAAGGCCTGTATTGTCAAAGACGCGGGCGATGACCCCGATGTCACCCACCGCGCGGTGATTTGCGCCAAGGTCTCCCATGGCAGCAACGGGTTGCGGTTTTTTGCTGGTGAAGGGGTCGGAACCATCACCAAACCGGGCCTGCCGCTGGCGGTTGGCGAACCGGCAATCAACCCTGTGCCGCGCTTGATGATTGATGCTGCCATTACCGATATTCTGGAGGGTAACAGCCCGAATTTCGATGTGGAAATATCGGTTGTTAACGGCGTGGAATTGGCCAAACAAACCTGGAACGGGCGTTTGGGCATTGTTGGCGGGTTGTCGATACTCGGCACAACCGGCATTGTGCGACCGTTTTCCTGCTCGGCATGGATCGCATCTATTCATCGCGGCATTGATGTTGCGCGCGCCACGGGGCGCAGCCATGTTATTGCCGCCACTGGTGCCACATCCGAAACCGCCGCGCGGCAGGTCTATGGTTTGGCACAAGAAGATTGCCTCGACATGGGGGATTTTGCCGGTGGTGTTCTGAAATACCTGAAACGCCACCCGATCAAGCGGCTGACGCTGGCGGGCGGCATTGGCAAATTTACCAAACTGGCGCAGGGCGCGCGGGATTTGCATTCGGGGCGATCAACGGTTGATTTTGCTGCACTTGGCGCGCTGGCGGACGGGCTGGGGTTTGATGGCACGGCGGTCAGCAACGCCAATACCGCACTGGAGGCCTATACCCTGACCGGCCCAAAGCTGATTGAAAAAATCGCAACGCAAGCCCAGCAAACCGCGCTGGAAATACTGGATGGCAGCGATATAGCGGTTGAAGTGATTATCATTGACCGCAGCGGCAAAATCATTGCCCGTCAGGATTTCGCATGAGCATTCTGATTCTTGGCGGCACCGCCGAAGCGGATATTCTGGCGGATTTGCTGCGTGGTCACGGCATTGAATTTACCTATTCTTTGGCAGGGGTCACACCAAACCCCAAGGCCCGGGTCTATCCATTACATATTGGCGGGTTTGGCGGCGTTATTGGTCTGGCGCGTTATTTAACCCAAAACACAGTCAATATGCTGGTGGATGCCACCCACCCTTTTGCCAGTGAAATGACCAAAAATGCCTTGGCAGCAAGCATTCAGGCCAATATTCCGATGCTGCGATTTGAACGCCCGGAATGGGATGAACCTGAAAATGCCAACTGGGCCCATGCCGAATCCCTTGACCAAGCCGCCAAAATATTACCAGCCGGTGCGCGGGTTTTCCTAAGCGTTGGCGCGCAAAGCATGGCCGAATTTGCCCATCGGAGCGACGTTGATTTTGTCTCGCGCAGCATAAAACCGCCCTCAAGCCCGTTTGGCAAAACCATCGTCGCGAAACCGCCCTTTGATGTCGCTGGCGAGGTTCATTTATTCAGCAAATACCGCATAACCCATCTGGTTAGCAAAAACGCAGGCGGAGACCAGACCAGCGCCAAATTGGTCGCAGCAAAGCAGCTGGGCATCAAGGTAATAATGGTTGAACGCCCGACCCTGCCTGTGGCAGAGATTGCACGCGACATCACCACTGCGATGGCATGGATTGAACGGAGACTTTAATGACCACAATTCTGGTATGCGACACTTGCCGGTATTCCAAAGAAGAAAAGCTGAGCGGAGATCAAACCGGCGGCGATATTTTGGCGGATTTGCTTGGCAAAGCAGCAGCAAACGGCATTACCGTGCGCCGCCATTCCTGTTTGATGGGCTGTGACAACCATTGCAATATCGCGATCCGCGCCAAAGGCAAGCTGACCTATGTTCTGGGCCGGTTTGAACCGAATTCAGACAGCGCCGAGGCCATTGCAGAATTTGCCGCAGGGTTTGCGGCATCGCCAACCGGCCGTGTGCCGTTTCGCGAATGGCCTGTGGGCGTAAAAGGGCATTTTGTTTCGCGCGTGCCACCGATTGAAGATGATGACTGACGGGTTATTCACACAAATGCGATTGCAGGAACTCTCCGTTTTGGTAGAGGTTTAAGCCTTCATAACCATCACTATCCTTCCACGCTTCATAGGTATATGCGCCGTTTGTCATTTGGATAAAACTTGCGGGGCTTTCAAAATCGAACGCAATCGTTCCGAGATCATTTGAAAAAACCAGCTCTGGTTTTTGGTTGGGAATTCCAAAGCTATAGGTCAGTGTGCCGCTTGATTGACAAATGGAGGCATGTTGCGCGCGGCCCTCAATTTTGCAACTAAACAGGGTAATATCAGTGCCTTGGCAGGGTGATCCCAATAGCCGTGCAGAGGTTTCAGGGCAAAGCGCGATAAACCGTTCCGGTATTCCACCTGCTGCGGTGGAGCCAACCGAACCAAGCATATTTGCGTCGATTGAATATCCGTCAATTTCCAATGCTGGGCAATTTGCGGCTGTTGTGATGGGTGCTAGATAATCTCCATATTCGCCATTCGGGCCGTAATCTGTTCGGCAGCCGTTCCAAACACCTGACGATAATGCCGCTCCAAGCTCGGCTTGCAGATTTCGGGCTGCCACAAATGAAATACTGTCGCCATGTTCCTGAAAGGCGTGAAACAAGCCGGACAGATTAAACCCGACATGGCAGGTTGCCCACACATTTTTCGCAATGGGCAAAGCAGTAACTTCTGCCAGTGCGGTGTCTAAACCTGACAATGCAACGATTCTTGCAGATGGCCAGCGTGTGGAAATTGTTAAACCACCCACATCTGGGTGAATCTGGTTTAGATCGGCTATTTGCTGCGCCGCGGATGCATCAACAAAACCTACAAAATTGGCGTTTACAAAAACTGTGTCGATCGTCACACCGAAATCACGCTGAAAATTATCGGCGGGGCGGACCGCCCACCAATAGGCACCATTTTCTAAGGCGGTTTGAAATTCCGCAATAAGTTCTTGGGAATTTTCGCCAGAATTTGGGATGCTTGCCTCAAGCCTTGCGCAAATATCAGCCGCAGCCGGATCAGAGGTTTGCAAGTAATTTTGCACCAGCTCCAATTGGCCATCGGCGGTAAACCATGCGAATGCGTAATCTGCATTCGGGCTAACGGATGCGCGCGAAACATATGTATCAAGCGGCTGAAGCCCGCTTATTAAAGGCACCAAATTTTCGGGCGCAACGCAACTGCTGGTTAAGCTGCCACTTGATACTAAAAACCGGTTTGGTGTTTGGGCGCTTAAGGCCGAAAAAATTCCGAATATTCCTATGGCAGTGGCAATTATTAAACGCATCGTAAAAGACCTCATGATTAATTTGGTGAATTGGTAGCATAAAGGGGGGGGTGTTCAACCCTGAATTTAGGGGGCAGGGCGCAATTTAGAACTGGACAGGCTGGGAATATTCGGGGTTTATGGTCTTTGAAAATGGAGAGTAAAAATGCCCACAAAAATCCCCGCTACTGTCATTACCGGCTTTCTTGGTGCAGGCAAAACCACCATGATCCGGCATATGCTGCAAAACGCTGGCGGTAAGCGGATTGCCCTTATTATCAATGAATTTGGTGATCTGGGCGTGGATGGCGA
>JAKITE010000007.1 GCA_021648225.1 Paracoccaceae bacterium | reverse complement strand
CGCGGGCCAATCCTTCTCCGATAAATCTTTCCCCCAAAGGGCGTATATGGTATTAATCATCGTTTCCAATGGCTATTCCATAGAAAAGGGTATGTTCCCACGCGTTACTAACCCGTCCGCCGCTCGGTGATAATCCGAAGATCATCACTGCGCTCGACTTGCATGTGTTAGGCGTGCCGCCAGCGTTCGTTCTGAGCCAGGATCAAACTCTCAAGTTGAAATGCAATTACTTGCATATCCTTGACGTCTAAACCAATGCACATCACAAACAAAAGAAACTGTCCAACATAAATGCTGAACGGCTTTTCGTTCGTTCTTATTTCATAGTTCCAAACTTTCATTCCGAAAAACAAAAGCCCAAAACAGTGAAGCTGACTGTCACTATCATCAATCAAAACAACCGAAGCCATCTCAATCTAAGTAACCGATATACATCAAGCTCAAACTCCGTTTGAAACCCAAACCATCCGCATATCTCTTCTTTTTAGTTAATAATTTCAAAGAGCGCAGAGACAAAGAACATCGGCGCGTTATTCACGCAACCTCCGTTCCGAACTGTCTCTGTTTGACCGAAGCAACATGTTGTTGGCTCCGATGTGTGGTTATCTATGGGCTGGGGACGAGTCGCGCAAGCACTAAATTGCCTTTTTTGCGATATTTTTGAAAAAACTTTTACTGCTTGTATTCGGCCTTATGCCACCCGCTAGATATAGAGCAAAAACAGCAAGATTTGTTGGGTAATGCTGTGCTTTACTGCGTTGCAGCCTCTGTGCCTATTCGAAAGGAAACCCCGAACGTGCTTTCGGCCCCAACCAACAAGAATCGCTATCATCAGCGGATGCAGCGGGTGATTGACCATATCAATGCCAATCTTGATGATTCCCTTGATCTGGATGCCTTGGCCGGGGTTGCCTGCCTTTCGCGATTCCATTGGCACCGAGTATATCGCGGCATTACCGGTGAAACCATTCATTCCACCATCAAACGCCTGAAGCTCAACCGCGCCAGCCAGCAGCTTAAAAACACCGGTGCCAGCCTTAAGCAAATCGGCCGCGATGCCGGTTATGCCAGCCCCGAAAGTTTTGGCCGCGCCTTCAAGGCCCAGCTTGGCCACACGCCGTCAGGTTTTCGTGCCTCACCCCATACCGCGCCGCGCCCTTTCACCTTAAAGCTGGAAAGCTTTGCCACCAGCATGACCACCAAAAACCTTAAGGTAAACATCCGCAGCCTGCCCGAGCTTCGTCTGGGTGTCATCCACCATACCGGACCTTATAACGGCAGCACGGCTTTTATGCAGCTGGTCAAAGCCGCCATGGCCCAAAGCCTGCCGGTTGGGCGGCTTTACGGGCTGTATTATGATGATCCGGCCCTTACCCAAGCCAGCAAGCTGCGCTCATTGGCCGGAATCGAGATTGCCGCCAATGCCACGCCGACCAAACCGCTTGAACTATTTCATACCTATTCGGGCTGTTATGCAGTGTTTGAATATCACGGCCCTTATGAGCGGCTCGGGCTGGCCTATGACTGGATATTCGGATGCTGGTTTCCGGCATCGGATGAGGCCCCAGCAGAACACCCCGCCCTAGGGTCAGGACCCATTAATCCTGCACCACTGGTTTGACAGATTTTTTCGCTGAGCAGGCACAGGCCCGCAGGAATAGTTGTTCTATTTCAAGGGCCTGTAACGCAGTCAGCGGGAAAATATGCCAAATCCGCAGGACGTGGTTTTCCCTTCATCTCAGCGGCTCGGCGCGCTGGCAAATAGAACCACTATTCGCGGCACGCGCCAAACCACTGATATTTCGGGAAAACCACGCCAGTGATGTAGGATTAATGGGTCCTGACCCTAGATATCTATCTCAATTCCCCGCAAACCACCGCAGCCCAAGACCTGCGCACCGATATTTGCATCCCCCTTATGGAAAGAACATCACATGCCCGATAAACTCGACCTTAAAAAGCAGCAAAAAGACATATACGCACCCTCCGCCAAAAAGGTCAGCCTGCTGGATATAGGCCCGATGAATTATCTGATGATCGACGGCAAAGGCGCGCCCGAAGGTCCGCGCTATACCCAAGTGATCGAGGCGCTGTTTGCTGTCTCCTATACAATGAAATTCCTGATCAAAAAAGGCCCGCGCGCCATTGATTACGGTGTGATGCCGCTGGAGGGCCTGTGGTGGGCTGAGGATATGGCGCATTTCTCCACCAAGCGCGACAAAAGCCAATGGCAATGGACCATGATGATCCGCCAGCCGGATTTCATCAAACAAGCGGATATAGATATGGCCATGCAGGCCGCCACCAAAAAGAAAAACCCGGCCAATCTGGAAGGGCTGCGCTTTGAAAACTATACCGAGGGGCCATGCGCACAGATATTGCATATCGGCCCGTTTGAGGAGGAAGGCCCAACCATTGAACAGCTGCATGCCGCGATCGAGGCCACGGGCCATACCCTGTCGGGCAAACATCATGAAATTTACCTAAGCGACATTCGCCGCGCTGCGCCGGAAAAATGGCGCACCATATTACGGCAGCCTTATCACGCCAAGACATCCGCATCACGCAAAGGTGATTGATAAATCCATGGCAAAAACGTTACACTTGCCATGACCGGAACCAAGGAGCCACCGATGCGACACCTTTTGACAACTGCCCTGTTTTTGCTTGCCAGCCCGATGGCTGCGCAGGAAATCATGACCGTCACCGTGCCGGAAACCGTGGATGACATGGAATTTGCGGTTGAAAGTGCCATTATTGATATGGGTCTGACCATTGATTTTGTCAGCTATACCGGCGCAATGCTGGAACGCACCGGCGCCGATGTAGGTTCGGATGTCGAGATTTATTCCGGCGCAACCCTGTATAATTTCTGTTCCGCCAAGGTCTCGCGGCAAGTGTTGGAGGCCGACCCCGCCAATATCGCCTATTGCCCCTATACGATCTTTGTTTATTCCCTGCCCGGCAACCCCGATGAAACCATTATCGGCCATCAGGTATATCCGGGCGAATCCATGGCGCCAGCCAATGCATTGCTTGATGAAATCGTGCAAAGCGCCACCCAATAATACCCGTAGGGTGCGTGGTCCCCACGCACCGCTCCGCGATCTGACCCGGATTGACGATATATCTGGCCTCAGGAATAGCGCAGATATAAAACCGCGCCAGCAACAAGAACAACTGGCCAAAACAAAATGGCCAGTCGCAATGTCCAGCGGATTGTAAATTTTACAATCCACCAGATCAAAATAACGTCACTGCACGAATGAATTCCAAGACTTTCCTTTCAGGCCAACAAAGTTGCCCACAACAATAAGGCGTGTTAAGCTTTTTAATTTAGTCTTACAGGGTATAAAATGCCATATGAAACGGTAAAAATTTCTGATTTGGTAGTAAATCCAAACAACGACCGCCATGGACCTCTAGATTCAGAAGAAGCTGCTATCAAATGGCTTTTTGAAAACAGATTTGAAGAAATGAAGGGGTTGGCTAAAGACATCGCGACCCAAGGTAAGGTATTCGATGCGCCTTTAATTTACAAATCTAACAATAAATTTATCGTCTATGATGGCAATAGAAGAACCGCCTGCCTGAAAATTCTTCTGGGTTTAACCCAAGCACCTCAAAAGGTAGCATTGTTTTTCCAGAGCTTACGTGCTGAAATTAAAACACCCATTCCTGAAGCCATTGAATGCCAAGTAGAGCCAGATTTTGAAACTATTAGCAAAATTTTAACGAGGCGACATAGCGGTAAGTTGGAAGGCGAAGGACAAATTAAGTGGGATACGCGGGCAAAAGCTAACTATGCAGAAAGAGCCGGTGGTCAGTCTGCATATCCAATCTCAGAGAAAATTGAACAATATTTGGAAAAAAAGGGCTATCCTAATTCAACCAAAATCCCGCGCTCAAATTTGGCGAAAATAATTGACACAAAATATCGTAAATCCCGCATAGGCGTAGATTTAGATCAATCAAAAAATCTTAAATTTACCAAAGACGAAAATGCCGTATATCCACTGTTAGTAAAAATTGCGGATGATTTGATCTCGGGAAAGCTATCCTTGAAGCAGCTCCTCCTTTCCGAAGACAAAAATAAATACCTTGATGATTTGTCGGAGCAAGGGTTTTCGCTTTCACCGACAAATTCGAAAAAGGGGAAACCCTCAGGGGAGAACCGCAGCGGGCCGAGCGGAAAAAGGCCCAAGGTCAGGAGAACTCTTATTCCACAGGATATCCACCATACTGTTGATTGGCGCCACGGGCAGTCAAAAATCAAAGCTCTGTGGGAGCAGCTCCAGTATCAACTAAAGCTAGGGACACATTCATTATCCATAGCGATTGTTTTCCGTGTTTTTCTTGAACAAGTCACAGACAATTACATCGGAAAACACAGCTTGAAGAATAAAGGTGCCTTGAACAAAAATATCGTAGTGGTTTCAAGCGAACTCCTTCGCAATAACCTCTTCGATGAGAAACAACACCGTGATGTCGAGCGTAAAGTGAATGACGCAAAATCTTTGTCTTCTATAGCCAGTCTTCAGCGGGTTCTCCACTCTAAAAGCGACCTTCCTGCAAACAGTGATATGGTTTCTCTTTGGGACAGTCTCGAACCCTATATTCTTGGTGCAATCAAAAATTAGGGCGAAAAATTAATTCCGCCCTAATTGAGAGTAGTCCATTTAATGCACAGTCGCCAGTTTCGGCGCATTGGGTTGATTACCAATCACCAAACCATTGTCATCCGCTGTTACCGGCACATGTGCACCGTCCAGCACCTCGCCCGCCAACAGCATTTCGGCCAATTGGTTTTGCAAGCTGCGCTGGATCACCCGTTTTAACGGGCGCGCACCATAAACAGGGTCATACCCCGCATCGGCCAGCCATTTCTTGGCGGCATCAACCTCCAGCACAATTTTGCGTGGTGCAAGGCGGCGCCAGAATATCCAGCTGGATATCGACAATACCGTCCATATTATCGCGACTAAGCCGATCAAATATGACAATCTCGTCCAGCCGGTTCAGGAATTCGGGGCGGAAATGGCCACGCACGGCTTCCATCACCTGTTCCTTGGCGGCAGCCACATCGGCATCCTCGGCCAGTTGGCTAAGCGCTTGTGAACCCAGATTGCTGGTCAGGATAATCAGGGTGTTTTTGAAATCGACAACCCTGCCCTGCCCGTCGGTCAAACGGCCATCATCCAGCACCTGCAACAGCACGTTAAACACATCCGGATGGGCCTTTTCGACCTCGTCAAACAAGATCACCTGATAAGGTTTGCGCCGAACAGCCTCGGTCAAGGCACCGCCCTCGTCATAACCCACATATCCCGGAGGCGCACCGATCAGCCGCGCAACAGAGTGTTTTTCCATATATTCCGACATATCAACCCGCACCATGGCGTTATCATCGTCAAACAGAAAATTGGCCAAGGCTTTGGTCAGCTCGGTTTTGCCCACACCGGTTGGCCCGAGAAACAAAAAACTGCCTTGCGGGCGATTGGGGTCAGAAAGACCGGCCCGCGCGCGGCGCACCGCATTGGAAACCGCAACAACCGCCGCTTGCTGGCCAATCACCCGTTTGCCAATCTCGTCTTCCATGCGCAGCAACTTATCACGCTCGCCTTCCAGCATTTTATCGACCGGAATACCGGTCCAGCGCTCGACCACGCCAGCGATATGTTCGGGCAGCACCGCTTCCTCAACCATCAGATCACCTTTTTCGGCTTCTTCTGCTGCCACCAGCTGTTCTTCCAGTTTCGGAATGACGCCGTAAGACAGTTCGCCAGCTTTGCCCAGATCACCGTCACGCTTGGCTTGGTCCAGCCTTGCGCGCGCCTGATCCAGCGCTTCTTTGATGTCACGCGCACCGGCCAGTTTTTCGCGCTCGGCCTGCCAGCGGGCGGTCAATTCAGACGACTGGTCTTGCAGATTGGTCAACTCTTTTTCAAGCGTTTTCAAACGGTCCTTGCTGGCAACATCTTTTTCCTTTTTCAGGGCCTCGGCTTCGATCTGTTTTTGCAGCAATTCGCGGTCGATTGTGTCCAGCTCCTCGGGCTTGCTATCGGCCTCCATGCGCAACCGGCTGGCGGCTTCGTCCATTAGATCAATGGCTTTATCCGGCAAAAACCTGTCGGTAATATAACGATCCGAAAGGGTCGCCGCTGCCACCAATGCAGCATCGGAAATACGAATGCCGTGATGCACCTCGTATTTTTCCTTAATGCCGCGCAGAATGGAAATGGTGTCTTCCACGGTGGGTTCCTCAACCAAAACCGGCTGAAACCGCCGCGCAAGGGCCGCGTCTTTTTCCACATGTTTGCGGTATTCATCCAGCGTGGTCGCACCAACACAGTGCAATTCACCCCGCGCAAGGGCGGGTTTCAACAGGTTGGAAGCATCCATCGCCCCGTCGGATTTGCCCGCACCAACAAGCGTGTGCATTTCATCAATAAACAGAATAATCTCGCCAGCCGCATCGGTGACCTCGTTTAACACCGCTTTCAGGCGTTCTTCAAATTCACCGCGATATTTGGCACCGGCAATCAGCGCCCCCATATCCAGCGCCATCAGTTTTTTACCGGCGATTGAGTCCGGCACATCACCGTTAACAATCCGCAAGGCCAGCCCTTCGGCAATCGCGGTTTTACCCACACCGGGATCGCCGATTAAAACCGGATTATTCTTGGTGCGGCGCGACAATACCTGCATGGTGCGACGAATTTCTTCATCGCGGCCAATGATCGGGTCAATTTTGCCATCGCGGGCTTTTTGAGTCAGGTCCTCGGCGTATTTTTTCAACGCGTCATAGCTCGCCTCCGCGCTCGCGCTATCTGCCGTGCGGCCTTTGCGAATATCGTTTATTGCTTCGTTGAGGCCCTGCGCGGTCACCCCCGCAGCCTTCAACGCATCCGCAGCCTTTGATTTGACAATGCACAGCGCGGTCAACAACCGTTCAACAGTAACAAAACTATCGCCAGCTTTTTCGGCAATTTTTTCAGCCTCGATCAACACTTTGTTGGTCTGGCCATCCAGATAAAGCTGCCCGTCGCCCGAAACCTTGGGCAATTTATCCACCGCAGCAGAAATATCCGCAAACGCCCGCACAGAATCGCCGCCCGAGGCGTTAATCAGATTGCCCGCAAGCCCCTGATCATCGTCCAGCAATGCTTTTAATAAATGTTCGGGCAAAAACCGCTGGTGTTCTTCGCGTTGCGCGATGGTTTGTGCGGCTTGAACAAACCCGCGTGATCTTTCGGTGAATTTCTCGAAATTCATGATATTCTCCTGTTAAGCATCCATGCAACCAGCGCCCAAATGGCACGCCAAACATGGCCTTGGAATTAAGATCACCCGTTATGGCATGATCCTTTGTTTTATAAATGGGGGGGAAATCCACCCATGCAAGGGTGGTTTTTGGTAAATATCTCGATTTTCGGCATGATTTCTTTGCGTGACATTGTGCCAATTGCGGCCCTATATATTGCCGAAATCATACCGGAGCTAAAAGATGACCAAACCCGATAACCGTCTTATTGTCGCGATTGACCTGCCAAACGCGCTGGATGGATTGCGGCTGGTAAACCAGCTGGGCGACAGTGTCGGGTTTTATAAAATCGGCTTGGGCATGTTAACCGGCGGCGGCTTGGCCTTGGCCAGTGAGCTGAAAGAAATGGGCAAACAGGTGTTTCTGGATATGAAACTGTTTGACATCCCCATCACCATTCAACACGCGGTTTCGGGGTTGGTGCAGTTTGAGCTGGATTTCCTGACCGTGCACGGAGACCCGCATGTGGTGCGCGCCGCCGTCACAGGGCGTGGCAACAGCCAGACCAAAATTCTGGCGGTGACCATCCTGACCTCGTTGGAACGCAGTGATCTTGATCTGGCATTGATGCAAAAAGGTGCGCTGCATGAACTGGTGCTTGAACGCGCAAGGCTGGCCTTTCTGGCCGGGGCTGACGGGGTAATTGCCTCGCCCAACGAAGCAGCGCTTATTCGTGCCCTGCCCGAAGCCGCCGGAAAGCTGATCGTCACCCCCGGGGTGCGCATGGCGGATGGTGACAAGGCAGATCAAAAACGCATCGCCACCCCCGCACAGGCCATTGCCGAGGGCGCTGATCATATCGTGGTAGGGCGCCCGATCTGGCAGGCTGATGATCCCCGCGCGGCTTTGCAACAGATATTGGAAAACATGGGCTGATTGTGCAGCCAGAAAACCAGCAAGAACAACTTGTGAACATCGCGGCGATATACTATTGATGACGCAACATGAAAAACGCAATTCCTGCCCTTTGCCGTGATTGTATCACCGGTTTTTCCGGCATGGGCCGCTGCCCTGATTGTGGCTCTCCGCGTGTGTATCGTCATGCGGAACTCTGGCAATTGAACATCGCCCATATGGATTGTGACGCGTTTTATGCCAGCGTTGAAAAACGCGACAATCCTGACCTGCGCGACAAGCCCCTGATTGTTGGTGGCGGCAAACGCGGTGTTGTTACCACCGCCTGTTATATCGCCCGCATCAAGGGCGTGCGTTCCGCCATGCCGATGTTTCAAGCCCGCAAACTCTGCCCCGAGGCTGAAATTGTTCCGCCCCGCATGGCGGTTTACGTTGAGGTTTCCAAACAGATCCGCGCCTTGATGGACGGCCTGACCCCGATGGTCGAACCCCTGTCACTGGACGAGGCTTTTTTAGACCTGACCGGCACCACCCGCTTGCACAACACGCCCCCCGCTGCCCAAATGGCGCGGCTGGTCAAACGTATAGAAAATGAAATCGGCATCACCGGTTCTTTTGGCCTTTCGCATAACAAATTTCTGGCCAAAATCGCGTCTGATCTTGATAAGCCACGTGGCATGTCATTGATCGGCAAGGCCGAGACAGCGGAATTTTTACACGGTAAACCCGTGGGGATGATCTGGGGCGTCGGCCCCGCTTTTCGCCAGACACTGGGGCGCGACGGCATTCACACCATCAGCGATATTTTGCGGTATGAAAAAGCTGACCTTGCCAGAAAATACGGCGATATGGGATTGCGGCTCTGGCATTTGGCGCGCGGGCAGGATTACCGTAAAATCAGCAGCACCACCAAAATCAAAAGCATTTCAAACGAGACCACATTTTTCGAGGATACCGGCAATAATGCCATTCTGGATGGCCACTTATGGCGATTATCCGTCAAGGTTTCCGACCGCGCCAAAGCCAAGGATATGGCGGGCATGGTGGTGACGCTTAAACTTAAAAAGTCCAATTTCCAATCCTTGTCGCGGCGTATCACCTTGCACTCCCCCACTCAACTGGCTGACACAATCTATTATTACGCCACCAGAATGCTGCAAAAAGAACTATCCCAAGGCCCTTTCCGCCTGATCGGGGTTGGCCTGTCAAACCTGTGCAAAAACGAGCTGGCCGATACCATGCCCGATTTACTGGACCATAACGCCCCGATCCGCAGCGCCGCCGAGGCCGCCACCGATAAAATCCGCCAGAAATTCGGCGCAGATGCCATTACCAAAGGTCGCAGCCTGAAATAATTTCAACTTTCAGGTTGACTTTGCTGCGCTGCATCATATATTCAAGAAATGTAATGTTTATTACAGGTTCGTTTCGGCGAACAATTCCTCCCTAGACTTGGACCGTGCAATTTGTGCGGTCTTTTTTTATTCTGCTGCAAATTCCAGCGCAACAGGGCCAAGTCGGGCCATAGCATTTACACAATCGCTGATCTGTTTTTGGAACTTTTCAAATTCCGGCAGTGGCAAAAGGCGTTTTTCATCCATATAAAGGCTACGGTTGATTTCAATCTGAATTGCCTGGATGCCTTTTTTGGGCCTGCCATAATATCGCGTCACATAACCCCCCGCAAAAGGCGCGTTTCGTGCCACCACAAACCCCGCACGGGTAAAAACCTGTTCAACTGAATCCGTTAACCAACGATCACAAGAAAGCCCGAACCGGTCGCCCAGAACAATATCCGGCATCCGCCCCTGTTTTTGCTGCACGGTTTTTAATGCAGCTTGGGGCATTGAATGGAAATCAAACAACAAGCACAGGCCAAACCTTTGTTTTTGTTGTTTAATCAGGCTTTCCAACGCTGCATGATAGGGAAAATAACATTCCTGCAAACGTAAATCTGCCTCTGCCCGGCTGATTTTCCCCCGTTGGATAATTTTACTATCCGCAACAATGCGCGGCAAAACCCCCAATCCGGCCGCCACGCGCGGATTGGATTTTTGGCGGGGCACCCCTTCAATCAAGGCCCCGTCCAGTTCGGTTGCAGCACGGTTTACATCCACATAAGCCCGCGAAAAATTTGCCGCCAGCAGCGGCGCGCCGAAATCCGGTGCATCTGAAATCAATTGGTCAACAAATGCATCCTCGGAGGATCGCAGCTCCGAAACGGATAATACCGATTGCCGGATGAAATCATCGGGCAGGCCATAGCCGCTATGGGATGCATTAAAAACAGCCGCCGAAGACGTTATTTCAGGGAAAATCAGACGATAGGGTTGTGCCATCAAAATACCGATCAGAAATTGCTATGGTTTCATCATAGAACAATTGCGGCGTAATGCAAAAGGCGCTTGAACCCCGCAGCGACTCAATTTATACAGCCCATCAGGCGGGCGTTGCACATGCAGCGCTTGTTCGCTTTTCGGGTGTATAGCTCAGCGGGAGAGCACTTCGTTGACATCGAAGGGGTCACTGGTTCAATCCCAGTTACGCCCACCATTTTTAACAGGCGCAAATCGCGCCGCTGACAGGAGAGAGACCATGAAAGTCAAAAATTCGCTTCGCTCCCTTAAGGCGCGTCACCGCGATTGCCGCGTTGTGCGCCGTAAGGGCCGGGTTTACGTAATCAACAAAACCCAGCCGCGTTTCAAAGCCCGCCAAGGCTGAGTAAACGCGTTTCTGAATTTTCAAGGCCGGGCATTTTGTCCGGCCTTTTTATTTGTGTTAAATCAACGCCCCAGCAACAGCATGCGGATCATATCCGATGAAACATAACCGGTAACCGGCAAACGCCGGTCGGTCTGATATTGGCGAATGGCATTTCGGGTAGCATTGTTGAAATTGCCATCCGTGCCACCAACCCGATACCCCAATCCGGCCAAACGCAGTTCAATCAACAACCGGGATGATTCGTCCAGCCGCAGCCGTTCTTCGGCCCGGCGCGCATTTTCATTCGGGTCGGGCTGATCTTCGATAAATTCCTGAATGCGGACTTTGGCCAGCCGGTTATAAATACCGTCGGGATAGCGCTGCAAATACCGCTGATAGGCTTGCAATGTATCAACCTCGGCGGCACGCAACCATTCTTCCTGATCATCATCGCGCAGCAATTCCGTAAGCGAATCGCGGGCGCGACCGGCAAATAACCCTTCGGGATAACGTTCAAGATAGGCCTGCAAACCAGCAACCGTGCCAGCAGCACCGCTTTGCGCCCAAAACGCCCGGTCCTGCCGCTCCAGATTCTGCCTTGCGGTATCGGCTTGCTGGTCCAGCCGGCGTAATTGATCCCGGCTCAAAAAGCCGGTTTGCGGCAATCGCGCCTGTCTTTGCCAATTACCAATAGCGCGCCGCGTTGCATTGCCAAACACCCCGTCAATCGACCCCAGCCTATGGCCCAGCAAGGTAAGATCAGCCTGAATGCTGCGCCGTTGATTACGCGAAAGCCCCAGCGCGTTTTCGATTTGTGCAGGCGTATCCACCTGCGGCAGCGGCGGTGCTGGCGGCGTGCCGCCATCGGCCAATATCAGATCAACCGGAATATCGCCGTCAAAATCAAGATTGCGCCGATTGGCCGATAATGCCTGTAAAACAATGGTATCCGGGTTCAGAAAATCCCGGGTAACCGCCCGCACCACATCGCGGTGCAGCCCGCTAACCATCATCACATCATCCGGTATATTTTCAGTCGAAACACCTCGGCGCACCATGGGCATATTGCCAAAATCCCTGTCCGGCATGCCCAGAAACAAAACCGACTGGCCGGGTTTTCGGGCCAGCAATTCCAACAGGAAATTCACCGAAATCCCGTCTATTTCCAGCGCAGCCAGTGAATTTGCTTGGGTATCAACCGGCAAAACCCAGCTTTGCTGCCCGAAACTGACCACATGACCGTTGATATGGATCACGGCATTATCCGCATCCTCCAGCGCATCGGTAAAATCCCTTAACAGGCGGCGTAATTGTGCGTTGGTGCGGTCGCGCGCGGCAAAGGTCTGAAAACCGGCATTGCGATAAGCCGCCAGTAAATCATTATGCGAGCGCAGGGCGTTTCGAACCTCGGATCCGTTTTCGTAATTCTGAAACGACAGAATCAAAGCCAGATTTTGGGCTTTGACCTGCACGGCTGTGAATAACAGCCCGACAACCAGCATGGTTTTAAGAATAGGTTTCATATTTACGCCTCCTGTTTTGAGGCCAGTTTACCAAACTCGAACCAAATGGCGATATCACAGAAGCGTCACGGACAGATTCTAGTCATATTTCCGCCGATCCTCGATCACCAGGCCATCCTTTGGCAAGCTGCCCAATGCCACAATTTCCACTGTGCCACGCAGTTTAAGCACCGTTTGAACCGTTTGCTCGATGGCATTTGAATCTGCATTTTGGGCTTCGACCTGCACCAACATGCTGTCTTGCTCTGCTTTACGATCAACAATCACACGGGCTTTGACAATTTCGGCATGGGCTACGACCAGCGCTGCCACCTGTTCGGGGCGCACAAACATACCCTTGATTTTGGTGGTCTGATCCGCCCGCCCCATCCAGCCTTTGATGCGCATATTTGTGCGCCCACAAGGGCTGATACCGGGCAAAACCGCTGATAAATCGCCCGTAGCAAACCGGATTAGCGGATAATCGGGGTTTAAGGTTGTGACAATCACCTCGCCCACCTCGCCCTCGGCAACCGGAATGCCGGTGCCGGGGGTAACGATTTCAACAATCACACCCTCGTCAACAATCATGCCTTCCATGGCCTCGGATTCATAAGCAATATTGCCCAAATCAGCCGTAGCATAACATTGCAAACACTGAATGCCCCGATCGGCATATTCCGCCCGAAGGCTGGGGAAAAGCGCACCGCCACCAACCGCCGCGCGGGTGATTTTTGATAGATCAACCCCCATCGCATCCCCCTTGTCCAGGATGATTTTCAGATAATCCGGCGTGCCCGCATAAGCCGTGACCCCCAGTTGCGCTGCTGCCTGAACTTGCAATTCGGTCTGGCCGGTGCCGGCAGGCAATACGGTTGCGCCCACGGCTTTGGCCGCACTTTCAAACATCAAACCGGCAGGCGTTAGATGATAGGAAAAACAATTTTGCACCACATCACTGCCGCGCACACCAGCCGCATGTAAAAACCGCCCCAGCCGCCACCAATCATCGCCGCGCCCGGCCGGTTCATAGATCGGCCCGGGGCTTTGGAATGCATGGGCAAAATCTGTTGCAACCGCAAAACCCCCAAAAGGCGGGTTTTTGGCCTGCGCGGCGCCCAATTCCGATTTTCGAAGCACAGGCAAGGTTTGCAGCGCGGCGCGGTCACGCATATCAGCCGCATTAACCGAGGCCAAACGCGCCGCCATTGCCGGTGCATTTGCCACAGCATTGCCGATTTGTGCCGGTAACATCACCGCCAATGCAGCGGCCCGCGCATCTGTGGAACGGGTTTCCAGTTCATCAAAAAAATCTGCCATTAAAAAACCGCCAAACTCAGCTCAACCATCTTTTGCGCCGCCGATAGGAACGCACATCGCGAAAGGATTTACGGCCTTTATCGGACATGCCCAGATAAAATTCTTTAACATCGGGGTTTTCGCGCAGCTCATCCGCCGGGCCTTCCATAACCACACGGCCTGATTCCAGAATAAAGCCTTTATGGGCAAAACGCAGCGCCACATTGGTATTTTGTTCAGCGATTAGAAACGACACGCCCTCGACCTCGTTCAGGTTTTTGACAATGCCGAAAATCTCCTCAACCAGTTGCGGTGCCAGCCCCATGCTGGGTTCATCCAGCAATACGGTTTCGGGGTTGCTCATCAAGGCACGGCCAATCGCCACCATTTGTTGTTCGCCACCCGAAGTATACCCCGCCAGCGATTTGCGCCGGTCTTTCAGGCGCGGGAAATAGTTGTAAACCAGATCAAGGCTTTGCTTGATCGCGGCTTTGCCATCGCGGCGCGTATAAGCACCTGTCATCAGATTTTCATCCACGGTCAGATGTTCAAAAACATGGCGGCCTTCCATCACCTGAATAACGCCGGATTTCACCAGCGTGGCTGGATCAAGCGCATCAATCGGTTCGCCCTTATAGGTAATTGACCCTTTGGTCACAGCACCACGTTCAGCACGCAGCAGGTTGGATATCGCCTTTAGCGTGGTGGTTTTACCCGCACCATTACCACCCAGCAATGCGGTAATACCGCCCTTATCCAAAGTCAGGCTAACGCCTTTCAGCACCAGAATGACATTATTATAAATCACTTCGATGTTGCTCACATCTAACAAAACTTCTGTGTTGTCACCGGTATCTAACATCGTTTTTCCCTTAAAAAGTCCTCTCCGACCAAATAGCCGGAGAGGTTAGTGGTTTTAGTTACACTGGCTGCCGATATTGTTTTCAGCCGCATAAGCCGCTGAATCCGCCATGATCAATGGTTGGATCACATCCATATCGGAGGGTTCAAAACCGGTAATCAGGTTCCATTCCTGCGCGGTTGCGTCCCATTGGGCAACAGCACCCAGGCCCGGGCCACCATGGTTTTCACAGCTTACGCTGAAATTCGGGCCAAAGCCTTGCAGGCCAACGGCCGCCATGGATTCGTCCGATACAACCAGATTTTCCAATCCGTCGCGCATCATTGCCGCATCAATCTGGGCAACACCGTGCATTTCCTGCGCTACTTTAACAGCCTCGGCTGCCAGTAATGCGCCATACATGCCACGGTTATACAGCACTGTGCCGATATTTTCGCCCGAGCCCGCTGCCAGACCTGCATCAACCACATAGGTTTGCATATCGTCAAACATCGGGAAACCGGTGCCAATGGCGTGGAAGGTCAGGGCCTTGTAGCCATCCGCCACAGCGCCGGCCGCCATCACGTCATTTTCAGAACCGGACCACCAGATGCCGATGAAATTTTCCATCGGGAACCGAATGTTTGCGGCTTCTTGAATGGCAACTTGATTCATCACACCCCAACCCCAAAGCAGGGCATAGTCAGGCTGTTCGCGGCGCACTTGCAACCATTGCGATTTTTGCTCCTGGCCCGGGCTGTCAATTGGCAGCAAGGTCAGATCAAAACCGTGAATCTCGGCCAATGCTTGCAGCGTTGGAATAGGTTCCTTGCCATAAGCAGAGTTGTGATACAGCAGGGCAATGGTTTTGCCTGAAATATCGCCGTCATTTTCTGCCAGCATATGGTTAACCGCAATCGATGCACCATTCCAGTAATTCACCGGAAAGTTGAAAACCTGACGGAACACATCGCCATTGGCAACCGAGGTGCGGCCATAACCGGTGGTCAGCATCGGAATGCCATCCGCAGTTACACGCGGGATCAACTGATAGGTCATACCGGTTGAAAGCGGTTGATAGATCAGCGCGCCGGAGCCTTTGGTGGCCTCGTAACATTCCACGCCTTTTTCGGTGGAATAGCCGGTTTCGCATTCGATCACTTCGGTTAGAACACCGCCGATGCCGCCATCGCGTTCATTCAGCAAGGTCATATAATCGGCAAAACCGTCCGCGACTTCGGAACCATTGGCGCCGAACGGGCCGGTGCGATAGCTAAGGCTTGGGAAAACCAGCTGGGCCAATACCGGCCCTGCGGCCATGGTGGCCGCGACAGCAATTACTGCCAATTTGGTTAGTTTCATGTCTATCCTCCCTTTAGGTTTGACATAGTGTGATGCTCCGGCTTTTTACCGATCGCGTTTTTTGGCCCATCCTAATGCGGAAAAGGCCATAATCTGAGCTTGGCTTTGGCAAACCGCCATAATTGGGCGATTCCCCGAGGCTCAAGAACCAAGGTTATCATAATAAACAGCCCGATCAGGACAAATTCGAGATGCGCGGCAATATCAATCGGGAAATTAAGCTGGCCGACCATGATATTTTTCAACAATACCGGCATCAACACCAGAAACGCCGCGCCGATAAAGCTGCCGAAAATTGTGCCAAGCCCGCCGATAATTACCATAAACAACAGCAAGAATGATTTCTGAATGCCAAAGGCCTCGCCGACCTCGATCGCGCCAAGATAAACCGAGAAAAACAGCGCCCCGGCCACACCGATGAAAAACGAACTGACCGCAAAAGCCAGCAATTTGGTTTTTAACGGGTTCACCCCGATGATTTCAGCGGCAATATCCATATCCCGGATCGCCATCCAGCTGCGGCCAATGCGGCCCCTTGTCAGGTTGCGGGCCAGCCATGCCAAGCCAACCACCAAGACCAGACAGAACAGATATTTTGCACTGGCGCTGGCGGTGGCGCCAGTGACTTCAAACCCCAACACCTCACGCGCGGGGGCGGTGATCTGGCCCGAGGCGGAATAGTTATAGAACCAGCCGAATTTATTGAACATCCAGACCAGAAAGAACTGCGCCGCCAAAGTCGCCACCGCCAGATAAAACCCTTTGATGCGCAGGCTTGGCAACCCGAATATCAACCCGACCATGGCCGTAACCACACCTGAAAGCAGGATGATAATAAACATGTTCAGATCAGGGAAAGAGGTCATCAGCTTATAGGTTGTATAAGCCCCCACCGCCATAAACCCGCCCGAACCAAGGCTGATCTGGCCGCAATACCCACCCAGAATATTCAGGCCCAGCGCCGCGATGGACCAAACCAGAAACGGAATCATAATCGCATTGGCCCAATAATCATTGATGAAAAACGGGATTACCCCGAATGCCACAGCCAGCATTAAATAATAGCCATACCGATCCAGTTTTAGCGGAAAGGTCTGGCTATCCTCGGCGTAAGATTTCTTAAAATCACCTGCTTCGCGGTAAAACATGGCTATACCCTCTCGATAATTTTCTCGCCAAACAGGCCTTGAGGCCTGAAGACAAGGAAAATAAGGGCCAGCACATAGGCAAACCAGTTTTCAGTTGCATTCATTGTGAACCCCATCGCATCGCCAAACCAGCTTGCGCTTACGATAAATTCAAACACTTTTTCACCGACGCCAATAATCATGCCGCCAATGATCGCCCCGGGGATGGAGGTAAACCCGCCCAGCATCAACACCGGCAGGGCCTTAAGCGTAATCAGGCTCAGACTAAACTGAACGCCCGATTTGGCCCCCCACATGATCCCCGCCACCAGCGCAACAACGCCAGCGATTGACCAGACAATCACCCAGATGGTGCGCAAGGAAATGCCAACCGACATTGCTGCTTGGTGGTCATCGGCCACGGCGCGCAAGGCGCGTCCGGTTTTGGAATATTGGCTGAAAATTGTTAAGGTAACCACCAAAAGCATGGCAATGATCGCCGCGGTTATGTCCAGCTTATCAATAAAAAACCCGAAAAACCGGTCGGTGCCAAGGCCCGAGGTTGCGTTTTCAATAAACAAAGACCCGCCTTGCGGCAGCCCCGGCACCCCGAGCGCCGGCATGGCCAGATCAATCACCTTGATGTCGGAACCCCACATCAAATCGCCAAAACCCTCCATAAAATAGGCCAAACCAATGGTGGCCATAAACAGAATAACCGGCTCCTGATTGATCAGATGTTTCAGCAAGTATCGCTCCACCAGCCAGGCAAACAGGATCATCACGCCAATGGTCAGGCCAATCGCCGCAAGGGCCGGAACCTCCCAGCCGAAACCGTGGATTTTGGTGCCAAAAGTGGCGTTGATAATATGCGAAAACGGCACCCGGCCTTCCTGAATGGAAACCAGGGTCATCGCGCCAAACAGCGCCATCACCCCTTGCGCATAATTGAACACGCCAGATGCCTTGAAAATCAACACAAACCCCAGCGCCACCAGCGAATACATAATACCGGTCATTAACCCGTTCAGCGCGGCCTCTATGCCATAAAGAAACTGGTCCAACATCTAATTCTCCTCATGGGCCACGCCCAGATATGCATCAATCACAGCTTGATTATTGATCACCTCGTCGGGTGTGCCATCGCCGATTTTTGCGCCGTAATCCATCACCACCACGCGGTCGGAAATATCCATCACCACGCTCATATCATGTTCAATCAGCGCAATTGTGGTGCCAAATTCATCGTTTACGTCCAGAATAAACCGGCTCATGTCTTCTTTTTCTTCGACATTCATGCCCGCCATTGGTTCATCCAGCAGCAGCAATTTGGGCTGCGCGGCCAAGGCACGGCCCAGCTCAACCCGTTTTTGCAAGCCGTAAGGCAATGCCCCGACAGGGGTTTTGCGAATGGCCTGAATTTCCAGAAAATCAATGACTTTCTCGACAATCTCGCGGTTTTCGATCTCTTCGCGTTCGGCGGGGCCTTTCCAGATGGCTTGCCAGAAAATATTGGTTTTCATATGGGTAAAGCGGCCGGTCATGATATTATCCAGCGTCGACATGCCCTTGAACAACGCGATATTCTGAAAGGTCCGCGCGATGCCCTGATGGGCAATCTGATAGGGTTTCATCGGTTTGCGTTTCTCGCCCCGAAAAAATACCTCGCCCTCTTGCGGATGGTAAAACCCGTTGATGACGTTGAGCATCGAAGATTTACCCGCCCCGTTCGGGCCGATGATGGCACGAATTTCACCCTCGCGAATATCAAAGGAAATATCCTTGATCGCGGTGACCCCGCCAAACCGGAGCGTGATGTTTTTCATCTCCAGCACCGGCGGGCCAATGGTGCGACCGTCTTCGGTTACATATGTATCGCTCATGCTGCCACCATTTTCACGTCGCGCAATTCAAGCGTTGCGCTGATGGATCCCTTGCGGCCATCTTCATAGGTTACCTCGGTTTCGGTGCTGATCGTTGCAGACCCGTCATAAAGCGCCCCGATCAGATCATCGTATTTATCCGCCACAATTTTGCGGCGCACCTTGCGGGTGCGGGTCATTTCGCCATCATCCGCATCCAGCTCCTTGTGCAAAACCAGAAACCGGTTGATCTGACAGCCCGACAACATCGAATCCTTGGCAATAGATTTGTTCACTTCCTCGATATGTTGCTGAATGGCACCATATACATCGGGATGCGCCGCCAGATCCTGATAGCTGGTATAGGCCACATTGTTGCGTTCAGCCCAGTTGCCCACCGCGCCCAGATCAATATTGATAAAGGCAGTGCAACTGTCACGGCCATCGCCAAACACCACAGCTTCCAGAATATTGGGATAGAATTTGAGTTTGTTTTCCACAAATTTAGGCGCAAACATGGTGCCATCCGCCATTTTGCCCACATCCTTGGCGCGGTCGATAATCCGTAAATGACCGCTGCTTTCCTCGATAAATCCGGCATCGCCAGTGGCCACCCAGCCCTCGGCATCTTTGGTATCGGCAGTGCTTTCAGGGTTTTTGAAATATTCGACAAACACCCCGGGTGATCGGTAAAATACCTCGCCATTATCGCCGATTTTCAATTCAACCCCGGGGCTTGGCACGCCAACCGTATCAGCCCGCACTTCGCCGTCGGGCTGCTGGGTGATAAACACCGAGGCCTCTGTCTGGCCATAAAGCTGTTTCAGGTTAATACCAAGTGCGCGGTAAAATTCAAAAATCTCCGGCCCGATGGCCTCGCCTGCTGTGTAACCGACCCGCACCTTAGACAGGCCAAGGGTGTTTTTCAGCGGTGAATAAATCAGAAAATCACCGATGCGATATTTCAGGCGGTCCATAAAGGAAACCGGCTTGCCATCCAGCAAATCAGGCCCCACCCGTTTGGCATGGGCCATATATTTATGGAACCAATAGCGTTTCAACTTACTGGCATCTTCAATGCGGATCATCACATTGGTCAGCAGCCCTTCAAAAAACCGTGGTGGGGCAAAGAAATAGCTGGGGCCGATTTCACGCAGATCCGCCTGCATGGTTTCGGGGCTTTCGGGGCAAGCCACACAAAACCCTGTCCAGCAACATTGCCCGATTGAAAAAATGAAATCCCCCACCCACGCCATCGGCAAATAGGCCAGCACAGAATCCCCCGCATTCAGATTATCAAATTCGGAACTGGAAATGCTGGTAGCAATAATATTGGTGTTGCTCAACACCACGCCCTTGGGTTTGCCGGTGGTGCCCGATGTATACAGCATCACACAGGTGCTGTTTTCATCCAGCTTGGCTTGGCGTTCCGCCAAAACCGGCGCAAGGCGTTGATTGCCGGCGCGGCCCTCGGCCTGTACATCTTCATATGCGTTCAGATTGGTATGGTCATATTTACGCATACCGCGTTTATCAAAATATATGATTTGCTCGACATTCGGGGTTTGCTCAGAAATCTCCAACACTTTGTCGACCTGTTCCTGGTCTTCGGCAATCACAAAGCGCGCGCCGCAATGGCCCAGAACATAGGCCATTTCTTCGGCATTTGCGTCTTGATACAGCGGCACAGGAATGGCCCCCGCTGATTGCGCTGCCAACATGGCCCAATATAAATAAGGCCGGTTGCGGCCGATAATCGCCACATGGTCGCCCTCGTTCAACCCCAGCGCCACATAACCCATGGCCAGCGCATTGACGTTTTCCGCCACCTCGGCCCATGTCCAGCTTTGCCAGATGCCAAATTCTTTTTCACGATATGCAGGCAGTTCCGCCCATTGCACCGCATTACGCGCCAGCAATTTAGGGAACGTGTCCAGCCCGTCAGGCAGAACCTTTTTCGTATCCAATCCGTATCCTCCCTTAACGAAGTTGCCTTCGCCGAATTATTTGATGCGCGTTGGCACCAGATGCGCAATTTAATTGCGTCACAACCACAGACTAACAATAAAATTTCGTCTGACAACCCCTTTAATTGAACCATCGTTCATTTCTTTTCCAACCACCCCCCTTTAGATTTTTTCAAATATCTGCCAAGGATTGCCAAGCGGGTTGCGTCTTATCATCAGGACCATATGGATTATTCGAGCGAAAAACTGGCGAAACTGGCTGGCGGCGGCAATGCAGATGCGTTTCGTGCCCTGCTGGAGCGCCATTATGACCTGATGTATCGGGTGGCGTTTCGCACGCTCGGCCAACAAGCAGATGCGGAGGATCTGGTGCAGGAAATTTGCACAACATTACCGGCAAAACTGCGCAGCTTTAAGGCTGACAGCAAATTCGAGAGCTGGCTTTACCGCGTGGTGGTCAATGCAGGCCGAGACCTGATGCGCCGTCGTGGCGCACAAGCCCGCGCGGCGGATGGCTGGGGCGATGTTGAACTGATGCAGCGCGATGCCGCCAGCCAAAAATCGGAAAACATGCTATGGCTAACCCGCGCCATGTCGCGGCTTTCCCCCGAATTACGCGAGACTGTTGCGCTGGTTCTGGGCGAGGAACTAACCCATAAAGCCGCCGGAAACGCGCTTGGCCTATCGGAAGGTTCCGTAAGCTGGCGCATGTCCGAAGTGAAAAAAGAATTGCGCCGCATGGCCGTTGAGGAGGAGATGTTGCAATGAATGATGACCTAGAAAAACTCGCCGCATTGCTGCGCGACGACATTCCACCGCCATCAAAATCCGCCAAAATGGCGGCTATTTCTGCCGGAATGGACGCATTTGAAAAAAATGCAGAAAATTTCCAAGGATCACCTGACGCCGCGCGTCCTATCCATAACCGCCCCAAAACGGGTCGCGGAATATTGGAAGGATTTAAGGATATGTTTACCCATTTAACCGGCCGTCGAATCATGCTCGGCACCGCAAGTTTTGCCACCATTGCTTTGGCGGTGGTGATCACCCAGAATATTAACGTCAACGGTTCAACCGCGCCCGATGTGGGGCAATTTGATGGCGAAACATCCCTTGGCCGGACACCGATTATCACCACCGAACAAATCACCGATCTTGGCGCAACAAAAACCACCCCGGCGATGGTCCCCGCCATCGAAGAATTGGCCCAAGCCGCACAGCCGGATGCAACGATCAGGGCCGAAAGCCTTGAAATTGCGCCCCCGGCCCCGACCAATGCCGCGCCGCTGGTGCGCGAACGCGTTGCTGAAAACGAAGCAGACTCGCGCGGGCAGGCAGTTGCCGACGCACAAGTTGGCCAGCTTTCGGCGGTTGCACCGGCAGCCGAAGCGGTCATAGGCGGTTTGGGTGCAGATCAGATCAGGGATGATCAGGGCTTTGCCGCACCACCCGAATCCACCCGTGACCAATTCGCGGGCCAACCCATAAATCCGCTAAAAATAACGCTGGATGATCCGGTTTCGACCTTTTCGATTGATGTGGATACCGCATCCTACAGCTTTGTGCGCAATTCAATTCTGAACGGGTATCTGCCCAATCCCGATGCAGTGCGCACCGAAGAAATGATCAATTATTTTACCTATGATTACCCCCTGCCAACGGCGGGCGAGGCGCCGTTTACCTCCTCCGTAACGGTCACCGACACCCCGTGGAACCCTGATACCCAACTGTTGCATATCGGCATCCAAGGCTATGAACTGGCCGCAAATGATCGGCCGCCGGTTAATCTGGTTTTCCTGATTGATACGTCTGGTTCGATGGGCCAGCCCAACAAATTGCCGCTGCTGATCCAAAGCTTTCGTTTGATGTTAAGCGAGCTAAATGACCAAGATAGCGTGGCGATTGTCACCTATGCAGGGTCGGCTGGTATGGTGCTGGAACCCACCCCGGCATCCGAACGCACCAAGATTTTGCGCAGCTTAACCCAGCTGCATTCCGGTGGTTCCACCGCTGGTCAGGCAGGCTTGCAGCAAGCCTATGCCTTGGCGCAGGAAATGGCCTATGATGGCGATACCAGCCGCGTAATTCTGGCCACGGATGGCGATTTTAACGTCGGGATTGCAGACCCGGAAGCAATGAAAAAATTTATCGAGGAAAAACGCGATACCGGAATTTACCTGTCGATCCTCGGCTTTGGCCAAGGCAATTATAACGATGCCCTGATGCAAACGCTGGCGCAAAACGGCAATGGCACCGCTGCCTATATCGACACATTGGCCGAAGCCCAAAAAGTGCTGGTTGACCAGATTGGCGGCGCGCTGTTTACCATCGCACAAGATGTCAAAATTCAGGTGGAATTCAACCCGTCCGAGGTCGCCGAATATCGCCTGATCGGCTATGAAACCCGTGCCTTGGCGCGCGAGGATTTCAACAATGACGCGGTCGATGCGGGCGATATTGGCGCCGGTCATTCGGTTACCGCGCTTTACGAAATCACCCCGGTTGGGTCTGCGGCGATCAGCAACGATCCGCTGCGTTACGGCGATGCGGAACCTCTGCCCGAAAGCAATGGTGAATTGGCATTCCTGAAGCTGCGCTATAAAAACCCCGGCGAAAGCACGTCGATTTTGATCACCACGCCAGTATTTGCCGACGCGGATGCAGGGCTGGGCAGCGAGGTTGATTTTGCCGCCGCCGTGGCCGGTTTCGGGCAATTGCTGCGCGGCGATACCCGGCTGGGCGATTGGTCATATGATGATGTTGTGGCGCTGGCCAATGCAGCAAAAGGCGATGATATGTTTGGCTATCGTGCTGAATTCATCCGTCTGGTTCGACTGGCCGAAACCGCGCAATAACGCGGGCTATGCTGTCAATTTTCAGACGGCAATCAAGCTGAACAAAACGCCCTCGTATTTTGCGGGGGCGTTGAATGGTTAACGGCTTAACCCCGCGCGCCAAATATAGCCGAGCCAACCCTGATATGGGTCGCACCCAAGGCAATCGCGCTTTCAAAATCACTGCTCATCCCCATCGACAACCCCGCCAAACCATTGCGTTTGGCCATTTTGGCCAGCAAAGCAAAATGCAGGCTTGGTTCTTCATCAATCGGGGGAATCACCATCAACCCTGCAATCGGCAGATCAAATTCCGTGCGGCATTGCGCAATAAACCCGTCCAGATCAGCCGGTAAAATCCCTGATTTCTGCGGCTCCTCACCCGTATTGACCTGAATAAACAATTGCGGCGCTTGGCCCAACGCCTGAATCTCCACGGCCAGCTTGCGGGCCAATTTGGGCCGGTCCAGCGTATGAATTGCATCAAACAATGCCAATGCCGGTTTTACCTTGTTGGTTTGCAGCGGCCCGATCAGGTGCAGGTCAATACCTGAATATTGCGCCTTAAACCCGGGCCATTTGCCGCTGGCCTCCTGAACCTTGTTTTCGCCAAATATACGCTGGCCTTGGTCAAGCACAGTTTTAACCCGCGCATCGGGTTGCATTTTTGAGACCGCAATCAATGAAACATCCACAGCAAGGCGGCCTGAATTAACCGCAGCAGCAGCCACCCGTTCCTGAATTTCCAACAAAGACATATCTTTTCCTTACCCCAAAGAAAAAGGGCGGACCAAATGATCCGCCCTTCTTATCATAATAATCCGGTTGGATTAGAATTCAGCAGAGAACCAAACCTTAAGGCCCGCCGCGAAGTCTTGTGGACCAAATTCGGTAGCAGTATTAGTGTCGTCAGCATAAGAAGCGCCAACTGCAGCACCGTCAGCGATATCCATGATTGCGCCAACATAATAGAGGTCTGCTTGGTCATAGCCAGCGAATACGGTGATTGCTTCGGAAACAGCATATTCAACGTCTACGCCGAAGTTGCTAGCACCGCCAGCATCGCCATCCCAGTATACGCCAACAGACGCATCGCCGAATGTTGTGTTAACAGAAACGCCATATGCATCGTCTGTGGCAGCTGCAGAGTTCATTGCATAATAACCGGCAACATCCATGGAGCCGATTGTTGTGCCAACAGCAACACCAACGGAGTTTTCAACAGCATCTGCTTGGTAAGCTACGTCAACATCAAAGCCACCGAAGGAAGTACCAACACTGATACCCATTTCGCCGCCATCGTCATAACCAACGCCGAAGGAAACCGAACCGAAAGAGCCGGAAGCACCAACGGAAAGCAATGTCAGTGCGCCAGGGTTAACTGCTGCAACACCCGATACGGATGCAGAGATGTCACCAAAGGTTACGTCAGCACGAACAAGGAAATCGCCGTTTGCGTCAGCATCATTGAAGCCGGCTGTGCCGCCCATGCCGTCAACGTCGGAATAGTGATCAAGGCCGGCGCTTTCAGCATTACCAGCTGTCAGGGTAACCCATTCGGTTGTGATTACAACTGTCGGGAAAGCATCCCAAGTAAGGCCAGTGTAGAGATCAGCGCCATAAGTTACTTCTACGGAAACACCGTAGTCGAAATCCATGGAAGCAGTCAGGTCAAGGCTGCCTTCGGCATAGAAGCCGTTAGTGAGTGCCGCGGTGCCATCATCATAATAGCCTACTTCTACGTCACCGGAGAAGCCAACTTCAGCAACTGCTGCGCCTGCGAAGGCAACCAGAGCTGTTGTAGCAAAGAGAACGTTTTTCATCGTTTTTCCTCGTTTTTATATTAAAATTACATTTACCAAATCCGGATTGCCCGAAAGGAGTAAGCCTTTATTCATCTATCCTGCCCCAAGGGTCAAGCAACCCAAAACCAATCCGGCATATGTTTTCCCACCTGTTGCACCCATGTCACAGTTTTGCGCCAATCCCCGCTTGTTCCGATAGAATGGAGCAGATAATAGGGGGTGAAACATCAATTCGGGCTGCATCATTTGCCATGCCCAAACAGGAGCCAGACCCTATGTCTCGTTATAATGCCCATGTGGCAGAGCCGAAATGGCAGCAAAAATGGCAAGAGGCCGAGGTTTTCAAAGCCGTTCGCGACGAATCGCGCGAAAAATACTATGTGCTGGAGATGTTTCCTTATCCTTCTGGGGTTTTGCATATCGGCCATGTGCGCAATTATACCATGGGCGATCTGACTGCGCGCTATAAACGTGCCAAGGGTTTTAACGTGTTTCACCCGATGGGCTGGGATGCGTTTGGTATGCCCGCTGAAAACGCCGCCATGAAAAACAACACCCATCCCGGTGCCTGGACCCGTCAAAACATCGCCGAGATGAAAACCCAGTTTGCAGCCCTTGGCCTATCCCATGACTGGTCCGTTGAGTTTGCCACCTGTGACCCGGAATATTACGGCCAGCAACAAGCGTTGTTTCTAGATTTTCTAGATGCAGGTCTGGCCTATCGTAAAAATGCCAGCGTTAACTGGGACCCTGTGGATATGACGGTGCTGGCCAATGAACAGGTCGAAAACGGTCGCGGCTGGCGATCGGGCGCATTGGTGGAACGCAAAGAACTGACACAGTGGTTCTTTAAGATCAGCGATTATTCTGAAGAATTGCTAACCGCGCTGGATGGTCTGGACAAATGGCCTGAAAAAGTCCGCCTGATGCAGAAAAACTGGATCGGCAAATCCCAAGGCTTGCAATTCAATTTTGAAACGGTGGATGCGCCGGATGGGTTTGAACAGCTAGAGGTCTATACAACCCGCCCCGACACCCTGTTCGGGGCCAGCTTTGCCGCCATTTCTGCGGATCATCCCTTGGCCAAAGCCTTGGAATCCGACTCAGCCGTGGCTGCATTCAACGCGGAATGCCGCCAGATGGGCACCTCCGCTGAGGAAATGGAAAAGGCCGATAAAATCGGCTTTGATACCGGCATCAAAGTAGTGCATCCGTTTAATAGCAGCATTGAGCTGCCGGTTTATATCGCCAATTTCATCCTGATGGATTACGGCACTGGCGCGATTTTCGGTTGCCCCGCCCATGACCAGCGCGACATAGATTTTGCCCGAAAGTATAATCTGGCTGTGGTTCCGGTGGTCTCCCCTGATGGTGAAAACTATGAAATCGGCACCGAGGCATTTCTGGACAGCGGCACCCTGATCAATTCAGATTTCCTGAATGGCATGGACATAAATACCGCCAAAGCCGAGGTCATCAAACGCATTGAAAAAGCCGGTTCCGGCACTGGTAAAACCAATTACCGCCTGCGCGACTGGGGCATTTCGCGCCAACGCTATTGGGGTTGCCCTATACCAATCGTGCATTGCCCAGCCTGCGGCGTGGTGCCTGAGAAAAAACAAAACCTGCCGGTGCGTCTGCCCGTTGATGTCACCTTTGACAAACCCGGCAACCCGCTGGACCGTCACCCGACATGGCGCGATGTTGATTGCCCAAAATGCGGCGCAGCGGCCCAGCGCGAAACCGATACCATGGACACGTTTGTCGACAGCTCTTGGTATTACGCCCGTTTTACCTCCAGCAATGCGGACACACCAACCAACAAGGGTGATGCCGAATACTGGATGAACGTCGATCAATATGTCGGTGGTATTGAACACGCAATTCTACACCTGCTTTATTCACGGTTTTTCGCCCGCGCCATGGCCAAAACCGGCCACCTGCCGGAATCGGCAATTGAACCGTTCAACGCCTTGTTTAACCAAGGCATGGTGTGCCATGAAACCTATTCGACCACCGGCCCCGATAGCCGCCCTGTCTGGCATTCGCCGGACGAGGTTATGCAAAAAGACGGCAAAACCACCCTGCGCGCAACTGGTGAACCTGTCACGGTTGGCCCCTCGATCAAAATGTCGAAATCCAAACGCAACACGGTTGATCCGCTGGAACAGATCGAACAATACGGCGCTGATACCTCGCGCTGGTTCACCCTGTCCGACAGCCCCCCCGAACGCGATGTAGAATGGACCAATTCAGGCGCCGAGGCATCCTGGAAACACCTACAACGGGTCTGGCGACTGGCTGATGAAATCAGCCAATGTGCCGAGGAACTGCCAATCGGCGGTGACGAGGCGCAAGCCCTGTTAAAAGCCACCCATCACGCCATTAATGATGTAACCTACGGCTTTGAAAATTTTGCCTTCAACAAATCCATCGCCAAACTATATGAATTCACCGCTGCACTGGCCAAATCCAAAGCTGGCAATGCGGAAAAACGCGAGGCCATGAAAGTAATGGCCCTGCTGATGCAACCCATCACGCCACATTTGGCCGAGGAAATCTGGGAATTGCTGGGGGGCACCGGTATGGCTGTAAATGCGCCATTCCCTGTTGCCGATCCGGCTTTGCTTGTCGAAAACACCGTCACCCTGCCGATCCAGATCAACGGCAAACGCCGCTCGGAAATGACCGTTGCCAAAGACCTGCCAAAACCCGAGCTTGAAAAACTGGCACTGGCAGATCATGCTGTGATCAAGGCACTGAACGGGAAAACCCCGAAAAAGCTGATCATCGTGCCAGGCAGGATCATAAATGTCGTTATATAACCGCCGAAACTTTCTGATTCTAGCCCCGCTGGCGCTGGGCGCATGTGGATTCACGCCAATATTTGGCCGTGGCACCGCCGCCGAATCGCTGATCGGCAAAATTGCGCTTGGGCCGGTTGATGACCGCATGGGCTTTGAATTCAATGAGCGGCTGGAAGATCGTTTAGGCCGCGCCGAACAACCGCTTTACCAGCTCGAAGTCATCATTTCGGTCAATTCCGAAGGTCTGGCCATCACGCAGGACAACGCCATCACCCGCTATAACCTGACGGCCGAGGCAGATTTTTCATTAACCCGCATCGCGGATGGAAAACTGGTGCTGACCGATATTGTGCGTTCTTTCACCGCCTATAGCGCCACCGCCACGGCTTTTGCCACCCATGTGTCGGAACGCGACGCCAACCGCCGTTTGGCTGTGGCCTTGGCCGACCAGATCGCCACCCGCATCGCAGGCAGCGCCAAAAGCTTTGTGCAATGAAACTGGCCGCAAGGGATGCCGCCGGTTTTTTCAATAAACCCGACACCTCCAAAGCCGCGATTTTACTGTTTGGCCCCGATGCCATGCGCATTGCCCTGAAACGCAAAACCCTTGTGGATACGCTGCTTGGCCCTAATGGCGACGAGGAAATGCGCTTAGGCCGTGTTGAATCCAGCGCCATGCGCAAATCCCCCGCAGAATTGCTTGATGCGCTGAAAGCCAGCGGTTTTTTCCCCGGCCAGCGGGTGGTTTTGGTTGAGGGCCTGACCGAAGCCACGACAAAATCTGTCGAGGCCGCCTTGCAAGACTGGCAATCCGGTGATGCCATTCTGGTGGCCACAGCGGGGCAGCTTAATGCGCGATCAAAATTACGCAAAGCCTTTGAATCTGCGCGCAATGCCTATGCAATCGGTATTTACGCTGACCCGCCCGGGCGCGCCGAAATCGAATCCATTCTGGAAAAGGCCAAGCTGACCAATATCGACCCCGACGCCATGCAAGATATGATCACCCTTGGCCAAGCCCTTGATCCCGGCGATTTTGCCCAGACCATCGAGAAAATATCGCTTTATACCCTGAACCAGACCGAACCGGTTTCCAGCGCCGACATCGCCAATTGCGCCCCTGCGGTCAGTGATGCCGCCATGGATGACGTAATTCGCGACATGGCCGACGGGCGCAGCAACCTGATTGGCCCGCAAATGCAACGGCTGGCCGGCCAAGGCATTAACCCCACCACGCTTTGCATCGCCGCCACCCGCCATTTTCGCCAATTGCACGCCGCTGCCAGTTCCGGTGACAGCCCTGCAAATGCACTATCAAACGCCCGCCCGCCGGTTTTTGGCCCGCGCCGCGACCAGATGATCCGCCAGATCAGCGGCTGGGGTGCCGGACGGCTGGAAAAAGCGTTGGAGGTCTTGATGGAAACCGACCTTATGTTACGCTCCTCGCAGCCCGTTCCAGCATTCGCCGCCACCGAGCGCAGTTTCATTCGCATCGCCATGATGCGCCCGAAGTAGGAAGAAGACAGATGGTCTTAACAGATTATATCGGCTATTTGGCAGCCGTTCTGGGCACAATCGCTTGGATCCCGCAGGTGTTAAAGTCTTGGCGAACCCGCGACACTAAAAGCCTGTCGCTATTTACCAACCTGTTCATTTTAACAACCATGGTTCTATGGTTGACTTACGGGATAATCCTCGGCGCTTGGCCGCTAATTCTAGCAAATATATTTTCCATCCTGTTGCTTGGTTCGATCGTTATTGCCAAGCTCATTTTTAAGTAAGGAAACCCCATGTATCAAGTCATTGGCACAGCACGTTCCCGCGCCATTCGGGTTTTCTGGATGCTGGAAGAGCTGGGGCAGGACTATGAAATACTAGCCCACGGCCCCCATAGCGCCGAGATCAAAGCCGTAAACCCGTCGGGCAAAATTCCGGCATTGATTGTTGACGGGGTTACCTTGCTGGATTCCGTCGCCATCATGCAATTTCTGGCCGATCGCCATGAAAACCTGACCTATAAGGCCGGCACCATTCAGCGCGGCATGCAAGACAGTTTCACAAATTTTGCGCTGGATGAAATCGACGGCGCGCTTTGGACCGCCGGAAAGCACAGCTTTGTTCTGCCCGAAAAACTGCGGGTGCCTGCGGTGCTTGATACTGCCAAAGCCGAATTTAACCGCGCCATGAAAACCCTAGCGGCCCGTCTGGGTGACAATGAATTTGTCATGGGCGATAAAATTACCGTGCCGGATATTCTGATCGGCCATTGCGCCGGTTGGGCAAAATCCATCAAATTTGATCTGCCCGAAGGCAAGCTGGCTGATTATTTCAAAAGGGTGCGCTCTCGCCCTGCGTTCAAGCGCGCTTTGGTGAAATCAGCCTAGATATTTCACCGCCGCCAACCCCGCATGGCGCCCCGTTGCCAGACAGGCGTTCAGCAAATAGCCCCCCGTCGGGGCCTCCCAATCCAGCATCTCGCCCGCGCAAAATACACCCTTGCGGGATTTTAACATCAACCCGTCAGTCAAGGCTGATTGTTTAACCCCGCCAGCGGTCGAAATGGCCTCGTCCATCGGGCGGGGGCCTTGCAGCACAATCGGCAAAGCCTTCATTTTGGCTGCCAATTCATAAGGCTGTTTGCTGGTTTTCAGCGCGCTTTCATTAAACAAAGCCATTTTGACGCCGCTTAACCCAACCGATTTTCGCAAATAATTGCTCAGGCTGGATTTACCGCGCGGGGCCGACATTTTGCGCTTTAGCTTGCTGATATTTATATCGGGAAACAGGTCCAGCATCAGGGTGACGCCGTTTGGCGTCATGGCCTCGCGCAAGGGTTTCGAGATCGAATAGATCGCGCCGCCCTCAACACCGGTTTTTGAAATGATAAATTCGCCCAACACCGAATGTTCGCCAATGCTGATACGCACGGATTTAACAGGCATGCCAAACATCGGCCGCATATAATCGGACCAACCCACCAAAAACCCCATATTGGCGGGCTGAAACGGGGCCAGCTCATCAGCGTTAAAATGCTGTGCCCACTTGCCATCCGAGCCAAGCCGCAGCCAGCTCGCGCCGCCCAGCGCCAGCACGGTAACATCCGCAGGTAAGCTCTGACGCCCGTTTGCAGTGTCAAATTCTATGCCGCCAACCCAGCGCCAGCCATTCTGGAACACCACGTTTTTATCCCGCAACCGCGCCAACCAAGCCCGCAACAATGGCGAGGCTTTCATAGCATCGGGAAACACCCGACCGCTGGAACCAGTAAACACCGATTGCCCCAGCATTTCTGCCCATTCAATCACATCCGCAGGATGAAACCCCTGTAAAATAGGCTCCAGCCAGTTTTCCGCATCGCCATAAGCCGCAAAAAACGGCCCCGCCGGTTCGTTTTTGGTCAGGTTCAGGCCGGATTTGCCCGCCATTAGCAATTTGCGCCCCATGGTGGGTTTTGCATCCACAACCGTTACACTATGGCCTGCATCGGCCAGCATTTCTGCGGCCATCAACCCCGCAGGGCCACCGCCAATTACCACCGCATTTGCCATTTAGCCCGCTTTCCGATCTGATTTTCCTGCCTTGGATACAACAAAAAAAGGGCGTCTGAAACGCCCTTTTTAACCTAATTTCAAATCTTGACTTACGCCTCGACGGTCACCTGTTGCGGCGCGCTGCTGGCAATTTCAATGCGGCGCGGCTTTAATGCCTCGGGCACTTCGCGCACCAGATCAACATGCAGCAACCCGTTTTGAGTTGTCGCATCGGTGGCGCGCACATGGTCGGCCAGCTGGAACCGTTTTTCAAAGGCGCGGTTGGCAATGCCACGGTGCAGGTATTGCACATCATCCTCGGGATCGGCTTTTTTGCCCGAGATCACCAGTTGCCCGTCGCGGGCCTCGATATTCAGCTCGTCCTCGGTAAATCCGGCCACGGCAATGCTGATTCGGTAAGAATCATCGCCGGTTTTTTCAATGTTATAAGGGGGGTAGCTGGAACCGCCGCTATCAGCGCGGGTGACGGTATCCATGATATTGGCCAGACGATCAAAGCCGATGCTGGTGCGGTAAAGCGGGGAAAAATCAAAATTTCGCATGTCAGGTATCCTTTTTAAGCGACACAAATCACAGCCCTCCGAAAGGACAGGCCAGTTGAATATCAAGCCCGTTTGGCGCTTGATGCTAAAGACCTAAGAACAATTGCTTAGGTTTCAACCCCTTGCATTACTCGGTTTTGTGACTAACGTAATGGTATGTTCAAACCTTAAAAGTCTGGAAATGGGTCGCGAATGTAAAATCCTGAAAAAGTCTGGAACAGGTTCGCAAAACGATTCGAGAAATCGCCCGTATCGGATGAAGGTATTTATCAAGAAAAACTGCGCATCACCCGAACTTATTTTACGCCGGAATCCAATGTGCTGGAATTTGGCTGTGGGACAGGCACAACGTCGGTTGCCCACGCGCCTTTTGTGAATCATATCGACGCCTTGGATGTGGCCGAGAATATGCTGGCGTTTGGCCGCGAGAAAGCCACGCAAGCGGGTGTTGAAAATGTGTCTTTCATTCGCGCCGACATAAACAGTTTCGACCCGCCGGATAAAAAATATAACGTGATCATGGGCCATAGCATTTTGCATTTGTTGGAGGACAAACAATCGGTGATTAGCAAAGTTTATTCCATGCTTAAACCCGGCGGTTTTTTGTGTCCAGCACGCTTGTAACCGTTAAAAAACAACCCATTTTGGGTGCTGTGATGAGGGCAGTTCTGAAAATAGGCAAATTCACCGGCCTGTTGCCACTGGTGCGGCTTTTCAGCGTTGATGATCTCGTGAAAAGCGTTGCCAATGCAGGCTTTGAGATTGACCATAACTGGCTGCCGGACAAAAGCGATGCCTTGTTTATTGTGGCAAAGAAGCCGGTTTAACAGCCTCGTCATCTTCCGATTCAAATTCAACGCTGATTTGCTTTTCGGTTTTGGCCCCCAGTTTTTTCAGGGTTTCCACCTTGTCGGTCAAATTCCCCCGCCCTGTGGTCAGCTTTTTCATAGCCGCATCCTGCGCCGCTTGCGCCTGCCCCAGTCGATAACCGACATCTTCCAAATTCTCGATAAACCCAGCAAATTTATCATACAATGTGCCAGCTTGGCGTGCGATTTCCAGCGCATTTTTATTGCGCCGCTCCACCGACCACAGGTTTTCCACGGTTTTCAAGGCCAGCATCAGGTTGGTTGGCGAGGCAATCACAACCTGTCGGTCCGCTGCATAAAGCACCAGTTTGGGGTCATTTCGTACCGCTTCGGAAAAGGCGCTTTCAATGGGCATAAACATAATTACATAATCCACCGACCCGTCATCGAACTGGTGGTATTTTTTGCTGGAAAGGTCGTCGATTTTGGATTTGATCGCCGCCACATGGGCTTTCATATCCAAGCCCCGCGCGGTTTCGCTTTCAGCATTTACCGCACGCTCATAGGCCACCAGCGATACTTTGCTATCGACCACCAACCGCCGCCCGCCGGGCAGGTTGACCACGACATCAGGGCGAAATGCATTGCCGTCTGCGTCGCGATGATGCACCTGAATTTCATATTCCTCGCCCTCGCGCAACCCGGACCGTTCAAGGATCGAGGCCAAAACCATTTCCCCCCAAGCCCCTTGTTTTTGCTGGTCACCCTTTAAGGCTTGGGTCAGGTTATGGGCTTCGGTCGAAACTTCCAGACTGCGCTTGGTCAGCATTTCAATCTCGGTTTTCAGCGCGGCGCGGTCTTTGCCGGCGGATTCGTGCACATTGCGCAATTCGACCTCGAATTTGCCGATATGGTCTTTCAGCGGTGCCAAGGTTTGCGCCAACCGCTCGGCATTGGATTTTTCAAACTGTTCGCCATGGGTTTCCAGCACCTGCCCTGCCAGCAATTTGAATTCGGCCCGCAGATCGTCGCCGGTTTTGGTCAGCAATTCGGCATTGGTTTCTGCGGCCAGCTTTTGCTGACGCAATTCCTCGTTCAAACGCGCATTTTCCGCCTGCCATTTGGCCAATGCTTCGCGCGCCTGTGCCAATTCTGCCGCTTGCGCCTCGCGCTGGGGTTCCAGCGCCAACAGGCCTGCCAGCCGGGTATGGGTATTGCGCAGCTCCAGATTAAGGTTTTCGGAAATACTGCTTTGTTCTTGCAACTGCCTGGCCAAATTACGGTTTTCATCCGCCGCACGGCCCAGCGGCCCCGCACGCCGCCAGATAAACAACATCAGCGCGACCAGCATCACAAATGCCAGTGCCATCAGGATAAAATCGGGGTATTGCCGTATCTGTTCCAGATATTGATCAATCATAGGGATGCCTGCGTGTTTCAGTCGGGCCTGATTACGCGAAATTCAGCGAAAAGCCTATCCCATTTTTGCAGGCTTTGGCCCGCCGGTTGCCCAATCCAGCAATTCAACCGTATGAATAACCGGAATACCGGTGCCAGCACCGATCTGCATCATGCAGCCGATATTGCCCGCCGCGATCACATCAGGGGTCAGGGCCTCCAACGTGGTAACTTTGCGCGCGCCAAGCTGGCCCGCCAATTCCGGCTGCATCAGATTATACGTGCCCGCAGAACCACAACATAAATGCGAATCGCTTGGTTCAAGCACCGTAAAACCAGCATCGCGTAGCAGGTTTTTGGGCGCGTCTTTAATCTGCTGGCCGTGTTGCAACGAACAAGCCGCATGATAAGCAACCTTCAAATTCATCTGGCCAGTGACGCCAATTTCTTGCATCAATTCGGAAATATCAAAGGTTTTGCCGGCGATTTCAGCCGCATCCGACGCCAAATCCGTGTCGCGAAACATATAACCATAATCCTTAACCGTGGTGCCACAGCCGGATGTATTGATCACCACCGCATCCACATCCGCCGCTTTCCACGCCTTGATATTGGCCGCAGCCGATTTGTGGCTGGCACCGGTTTTGCCCATATGATGGGTGACCGCGCCGCAACAGCCCATGCCTTTGGCAATCACAACTTCAACGCCGTGGCGGGTTAATAACCGAATGGTGGCCTCGTTAATATCGGTATCCAGCGCGGTTTGCGCGCAGCCTGACAACAATGCCACACGGCGGATTTTCCGGCCCTTGGCCTTAAAGGTTTGCGGGCGATCAACAGGGCTGGGGGTTGGCAATTTTGACGGGGCAAAATCTACCATGGCTTTCAATTTTGATGGCAGCGCAAAGCGAAAAGGCTTGGCAGCCCAAGCCCCAAGGATTGCCGCGCGAAACCGTGCCGGATACGGCAATATTTGTGACAATATCCAGCGCATTCCACGGTCAAACCATGGCCGTTTATAGGTTTTTTCAATATGTTCGCGCGCCAAATCCACCAGATGCATATAATGCACCCCGGACGGACAAGTGGTCATACAAGCCAGACAACTAAGGCAGCGATCAATATGTTTAACGGTTTTTTCATCTGCTGCACGGTCGTTTTCCAGCATATCCTTGATCAGATAAATCCGCCCGCGCGGGCTGTCCAGCTCATCGCCCAGCAATTGATAGGTCGGGCAGGTCGCCGTGCAAAATCCGCAATGCACACAGGCCCGAAGAATTTCATCGGCGCGTTGAATGCCGCTGTTTTTTAACTGCTCGGGGCTAAAATTGGTCTGCATTCAGGTCATCCGATCAGGGTTCAGAATATTGCGCGGGTCAAATTTTGCCCGCAAGCCTTTTGCCAGTGCCGCAATCGGCGCTGGTTGCGGTTGAAACACCGGCAGCGCATCACCGCGCATCAGCATTGCATGGCCGGTATATTTTGCCGCGCGCATATTCAGCCCGCCGGGTGCCAACACCCAAAGCAACCCGCCAGCCCAGTCAAACATGATTTTTGATGCTCCCAAGCTTCGCAGATTTGCCGCCAGTTCCGGCCCATCCGAAGGTTTGACAGAAAATCGCCAGACATCGCCATCCTGATCTGCAAAAGCCCGCACATCGCGCAAACCCTGCCAGTCAAATTCACCGATTTTGCCACCCAAAAGCTTGGCCAAAGCCGCCGCGCGATATTCTACCGAACCGGCCAAGCCCGAGATCCGCACCGCCGTAATACCATCCACATGCGCCGCGCCGTTTACGTCATATGGCGAGCCAAGCGCGCGTGCCATGGTCGCCGCGCAGGTTTTTTCATCCTCGGAAATCAACACGCTGGCGCTGGCCTGCGCTGCGGGCAGCAATTTGAAACTGACCTCGGTTAACACCCCCAACGTGCCAAAACTGCCCGACATCAATTTCACCAGATCATAGCCGGTGACATTTTTCATCACCCGACCACCGTTTTTTATAATAGTGCCATTGCCATCAACAAACCGCACGCCAATCAGGCTGTCACGACAGGCCCCTGCCGAAATGCGCCTTGGGCCGGAGGCATTTGTTGCCACCACCCCGCCAATGGTTGGCGTCGATTTTACGCCATGCAGCGCGCCCAGATCATTGGGTTCAAACGGCAGGCATTGGCCGTTTTTAGCCAGCAAAGCCTCGATTTCCAGCAATGGAGTGCCGGATTTGGCGACCAAGGTCAGGGCCTCGGGTTCATACAAAGTAACCCCAGACAAGCCGCTTGTGTAAAGCTGCTTCGCGTTGTTACGCGCCTGCCATGTGCCGCCGCCAACAATGTTTAACGGGCCGGTAGCATTGGCCACCATTGCCGCCAATTCTTGTTCATTTGAAGGTTTCATGCCCGCCGCGCCTCGCTGGCTGTCAGCGGGAAAACCTTGGCGGGGTTTAACAACCAATCCGGGTCAAACACATCCTTAACCGCCATCTGAATTTCCAGATCATCGCCGTTAAACTGCGTATACATTAGGTCGCGTTTCTCAATGCCCACCCCGTGTTCGCCGGTTAGACAGCCGCCCACCTCAACACATAATTTCAATATTTCTGCCCCAAGGGCCTCGCATGTTTCCAGATCGCCGGCCTTGTTTGCATCATACAGGATCAGCGGGTGCATGTTGCCATCACCTGCATGAAAAACATTGCCCACATCAAGCCCGTATTCCTGTGATAATTCCGTAATGCGCCGCAACACTTGCGGCAGCTGGCTAACAGGAATGGTGCCATCCAGACACATATAATCGTTGATCTGCCCCATCGCCCCAAACGCGGCCTTGCGACCTTTCCAGATATTGGCAGATTCCGCCGCTGACTGGCTTTCGCGCAATGCCACCGGATTATGCCGCTTGGCAATTTCAACAATTTTTTCCAGCTGCTCGGTGATCTCGGCTTCGGAGCCTTCAACCTCGATGATCAACAAAGCTTTGACATCGGGATAGCCCGCTTTGGTGAAATTCTCGGCAGCCCGAATAACCGGCCTATCCATAAATTCAATGGCCACGGGCAACACCCCGGCCTGAATAATATCCGACACACAAGCCCCCGCAACCTCGTTGCTGTCAAACCCGATCAACACTGGCCGCGCGCCCTCAGGCTTGGCCAGAATGCGTAATGTAGCCTCGGTCACGACGCCCAGTTGCCCCTCGGAACCGCAGATCAACCCCAACAGATCATAGCCGCCAGAATCCAGATATGCGCCGCCAAATTCGATGATCTCTCCGGCCATGGTAACCATGGTAACGCCCAGCAGGTTATTGGTTGTAACGCCATATTTCAGGCAATGCGCCCCGCCCGAATTCATGGCAATATTTCCGGCAATTGCACAAGCCAGCTGGCTGGAAGGATCAGGCGCATAGAAAAATCCGTTGGTTTCAACCGCGCCCGTGACGCTTAGGTTGGTGCGCCCAGATTGCACGCGGATAAACCGGTTTTCATAATCGGTTTCCAACACAGCATCCAGCCGTGCCACGCCCAGAATTATGCTATCGGCTGTGGGCATCGCCCCGCCTGCCAATGATGTTCCCGAACCACGCGGCACCACCGGCACGCCCATTTCATGGCAGGCCTTCAGCACCATCGCAGTTTCCGCAGTGCTGGCTGGCAACACCACCACCAGCGGCGGACAGCGATAGGCCGAAAGCGCATCACATTCATAAACCTTGGTTTCCAGCGGATCGTCAATTACCGCATCAAACGGCAGCAGGCTGCGCAACCGCGCCACAATCTCTGGTTTGCGAGCAATAATTCCCGCATTGGCAACCGGCATTTGCATGTGAATGTCCCTTTTGTTAACGGTGGCCTAATTGGCATAGGCGACAGCGGGCAGCCATGTGACAAAGCTCGGCCAGAAGAACACGATGGTAAGCCCAAGCACCTGAAGTAATACAAACGGGATAACCCCCTTATAAATATGCATCAGCGAAATATCCTTGGGGCAAACGCCCTTAAGATAAAACAGCGCAAAGCCAACCGGCGGGGTTAAAAACGACGTTTGCAAGGTCACCGCCACCAGGATCGCAAACCAGACCACCGACGGGTTATCCACCACGCCGTAACCCTCAACCGGAATGTTCAAGCCGATCACCACCGGCAACATCAAAGGCATGATGATCAGGGTGATCTCGATCCAGTCCAGCAAAAAGCCCAACAGAAAAATGATAAACAGGATAAACGCAATCACCATATAAGGGTTGTCAAACGACCCAAGCACCATGTTTTCAATGATTTCATCACCACCATAGCGGCGCAAAACCAGCGCAAAGAAATTGGCGGCAATGAATATCCCGATGATATACCCCGAGGTATTCAGGGTCTGGCGCATCACATCCTTGAACACCTTAAGGTTCAGGTTACGCGCCGCCAGCGCCAGCACTGTTGCGCCTAATGCGCCCAGCCCAGAAGCCTCGGTCGGGGTGGCAAGCCCGAAAAAAATCGACCCCAACACCAGTAAAATAAGCCCCATAGGCGGCACAACCGATTTGACCACATCCAGAACCGCTTTCATGGTGATCGGTTCATGATCATCGGGGATCGGCATGGATTTAGGCGAGATAATGCCGTAAATCACGATATATAAAATATATAATCCACCCAGCAACAGCCCTGGAAACAACGCCCCCATAAACAGATCCCCAAGGCTGATCGCCAATTGGTCAGACATAATCACCAGCATAATGGAGGGCGGAATAAGAATACCCAATGTGCCCGATGCAGCAATAGTGCCGGTAGCAATCGGTTTGGCATAACCTTGGTTCATCATCGCCGGAATGCCCATCACCCCCAACAAAACCACCGAAGCACCAACCACTCCGGTCGAAGCCGCCAGAACAATGCCGATCAACATCACCGACAAGGCCAAACCGCCCTTGAGTGCGCCAAACAAAACCTGCATGGATTGCATCATTTTCTGCGCCACACCGGATTGATCCAGCATCAGACCCATATAAATAAACATCGGCAAGGCCACCAGAACCGGATTTTTGATAATCCCGCCAAAGAAGCGGCCGCCATTTACCGCCAGTTTTTGATAGGTAATGCCGGTTCGGTCAAATTCGATATATTCTTTAATCAGGTTTTTATTGGGGTCAATAATAAACATCGCCAGCAGAATAAATACCAGACTAACGCCGACCAGCGCATAAGCCACCGGAATGCCACGAAACAGCATGATGATAAATACCGCAAACATCAGCAGAACCAGCCATTGGTTCAGGTTCATCAATTGCCCGAAAAAGGATAGAATTTCCATGTTTTATGCCTTTGCCGTATTGCGTCGCGCCATAACAAAACTAATGGCAAAAATAAGAATAATGACCGCCAGACCATACCACATGGTATCATCCAGCAACGCCTCCCTGCCAATTCTGCGGGGTTTGATTTCGGGATTTGTAAACCGCACAAACCACCAAAGCATGTAATAGACCGCCCGTTCCGCAAAAAACCACGCCGACGGAAATGCGGCAATAATCAGATGCCACATCTTTGGTTCAACCAGCATCATGACATTGCGCTTTAACGCTGTAATTGCCGCCAGAATAGCCACACCAAACAGTATCGGCATCAGCATTTTCAACAGATAAAGCCGATGCAGCCCGTTAGCGCTGTCGGACCCTTCGCGGGCGATAAATGATGCATAGGAATAGTGCAGCAAAAAATCTGTCATCATGATCAAAAACGGCAATAACAGCCAGCCAAGCCCGAAAACCTCGATTTTGGCTTTCTTTCTGACCGAATAATGTTCATGTAAAATATCCACCCGCACATGGCTGTCGGTGGTGATGGCATAGCCAAATCCGGTCAGCAATGCGCTGCCGTAAATCCACCATTGGGCATCATCCAGCCAAGCCTGATTCACACCGGCTTTGCGCAGGAAAATCTGCGATACAATCGCGATCATCAACACAGGAAACAGCCATGCCGCGATATTGCCAACGGCGATAACAACGCGATCCCCAAGCAGGTGATTTTCTCTGTTACGATCACCCGGGTCTGAAATCACGACCACCTGATCAATCATATCTGTATTGGCTTTTTCCATCTGATCCCCCGAGGATAATCAATATAAAATGGCGGCCATCGCGGGCCGCCATCTTTTGTTTTATAACGCAAATTTACTCGCGTGGCAGGTAGATGTTGGTCGACCAGATTTTGTAACCGGCACGATATTCCTGAAGATCGGTCCAGACTTCCTGGAAGAACGGATCACCGTCTGCCAATTCAACCACAACTTCGTTCCATGCGCCTTCAAAAGCACCCAGCATTTCAGGGTTCCACTGTTTGATGATCACACCGTTTTCTTCGGTATTGGAAACCATCGCCGCATAGTTCAACGCTTCGCCTTCGGCCAGGTTGGTGGTGATATTGGCCAGACAAGCAACTTCAATCTGGTTTTGCGCGGTGTCTGTCAGGTCTTCCCAAACATCGCCATTAACCAGCAGTTCGAACAAGGTTGACGGCTGATGCCAACCGGGGAAATAGTTGTATTTGGCAATTTTGTGAAAGCCGAGGCGCGCATCAATCAGCGGCATGGAAAACTCGGTCGCGTCAATCGCGCCGCGCTCAAGTGCCGGGAAAATATCCGAAGCACCAAGCAGCGATGTCGATACGCCCAGCTTTTCCATTGCCAAAGCACCAAGGCCAAAGAAACGCATGTTCAACCCTTGCAGGTCTTCAACAGTGTTGATTTCATTTTTGAACCAACCCGAAGTTTCCGGTGCAATCAGACCGCACGGGATAACTTTGACATTATAGCCGTTTTCGTCATACATGCGCTGCCAAAGCTCGGCGCCGTCATCATATAGAATCCAGCCAAGGAATTCGCCGGCTTCGGGGCCAAAAGGCACCGCAGCAAACAAAGACGCAGCGTTCATTTTACCCTGCCAATAACCCGAGGTCGCAAAAGAAGCGTCAACCGAACCGTTGGATACAGCGTCCAGCGCTTCCAGTGTTGGCACCAATTTGCCCGGATCAAAATGTTCAAACTCAACATCCGAAGAAATGCCGTTGATTTTTTCAACAAAATCAACCGCTGCGGTGCCAAGAATAGGCAGATTCTAACCAAAAGCCGAAGTCATTTCCAGCTGGGTCTGTGCAGATGCAGCGCCGCCGATAAGGGCAAAGCTTGCAACCGTTGCAAGTAATTTATGTTTCATGTGTTCCTCCCAGAACGTTGTCGGCACAATGCCGGAGTTTTGGCATCAACTGCCTGTAAACAAGTAAGCGATCCTGACCAATCAATACCGCTAATGGCGCACGCGCCCTTTGAGCTCTTAACAATGGTAAATTAAATTAACCAGTGATCAGAGTCAATAAAAAATTGGCGGAATCCGTGCCAAGGCAGGCCAAACCCGATTGACCGGCTAATTTCGATATCGGACTCGCATTTTTAGAAAATGCGGGGTAAACCTGTCTATATATAGATTATTTTGAAATATCGCGTCGTCCGAATCCTTGGGTTATTAACTAATAAGCTGCGCTTGTATTTTTATTTGAATATTATAAGTTGCCGCAGATAGGCGCGCTTGAAACCATTTGGGAAATTTGATTATGGACAAGGTTGGTAAAGTTTTTGAACCAATTGAAACCGGTTCAGTGGCTGAATCTGTGGTCCACCAGATCGAAGCCATGATTGTCAGTGGCATCCTGCGCGAGGGCACAAAGCTGCCATCCGAACGGGCATTATCCGAATTGCTAAATGTTTCCAGACCCAAGCTTCGCGAAGCCTTAAAGCAATTGGAAAAAGACAATTTGCTGGTTGTAAAACAAGGCGAGCGATCCGAAATTGCACCCCTGACCGGCGCGGCAATGACCCCGGCATTTCAAGAACTTTACGGGCGTCATCCATCTGCATTATTTGATTTTCTGGAATACCGTCGCGAACAAGAATCCTTTGCAGCGGGGCTGGCGGCAAAGCGCGCAACCAATGCCGACAAAGAAATTATAACCGAAATTCTGGCGGAAATGGAGCGTTCTCGCGCCGCCAAAGATTTCAAAGCCGAACATTTGGCGGATGTGCAATTTCATTCGGCCATTGTCGCCGCCAGCAATAATTCCACGTTGATTCACATGATGGCATCGATTTACCAGCTGACAAAACGCGGGGTTTTCAGTAACCGGCAGTTTCTAAGAACCACAAAAGGTGTTGGCCAGAAAATTCATGAACAGCATTGCGATATTGCCAAGCATATTTTCAACGGCAACGCCGAGGCGGCATCCGCAGCGGCAAGGTTTCATCTGGATTTTGTAGAGCAATCCATCCGCACCGGCCAAGAACGCGCCACTCGCGAACGCTTGGGCCAAAAACGAAAATTTATGATGGAAAAATAAGGCCGGAATGAAACCATCCCGGCCCTAAAGTAACACTCGAATTTTTAGAAAACCTAGAAATCGACTTCGATCGCCACACCCTTTTTAATCGCCAGATCTACCGCAGCCGAGGCCACCGCCAGATCTTGCAGGCCAACGCCCGTGCCATCAAACAAGGTAATTTCATCGTCAGAGCTGCGACCAACATGGTCGCCATTGATCACGGCCCCCAGCTCGATAATATCGGATTCCTTCAGCGTGCCATTGGCAATCGCGTGTTGGCATTCACCAATGCTGATCGCCTGGGCAATCTCATCGGTAAACACAGTGGCACGCGCAACCAATGCAGCGTCAACTTCTTGTTTGCCTTTGGTATCGGTGCCCATACAGGCAATATGGGTGCCGCCGGTAACATGCGCATCCATCAATATCGGGTCATGGCTGGCGGTGATTGAAATAATCACATCCGCATCCGAACCAATTTGTTCAAGCGTTGCTTCCTCGAATGGCAAGCCAAGTTCGGACGCAGTATCGGCCAAACGACTTAACATTTCAGGATGGAAATTCCAGCCGATAACCTTTTCAAAATCCCGCTGCTCAGCCGCCGCGCGCATTTGAAACGCAGATTGATGCCCAGCGCCAATCATGCCCAGAACCTTGGCATTTTCAGGCGCCAGATGTTTGATCGAAACCGAAGAAGCCGCCGCTGTGCGCAGCGCCGTTAACAGATTACCGCCAACCAGTGCTTTAACCTTGCCAGTATCCGCATCAAATAAAATCACGGTCGATTGGTGGTTGGTCAGGCCTTTGGCCTCGTTCCCCGGCCAATAACCGCCAGATTTCAGGCCCAGCGCCAAAGATTTACGATCAAACCCCGACTTAAACCCGTATAACGCATCCGCATGGCCGATGGCCTCTCGGATTACCGGAAAATTATAAGCGTCTTTGCTCGACATCGCCGCAAAAACAGATTCAACCGCATCAAATGAGGATTTGCGATCAATCAATGCCGCGATTTCGGATTCAGGAACAATAAACATCAGTAAGCCCGCCCGCGTGCAGAAACCGGCCAAACCGATTCAACCTTGCCATTACGAACACCGACATACCAATCATGAACATTACAAGTCGGGTCACAATGGCCCGGCACCAGGCGCAGCTTGTCATTGATTTTCAAAACCCCGTCAGGGTCAGCCACCACGCCATGCTCATCGGAACATTTGACATATTCAACCGCATCATCGCGCCCGTAAACCACTGGCAGACCGCTATCGACCGATTGGGCTTTTAGCCCCGCATCAACAATGGCTTTGTCTGCTTTGGCATGGCTCATAACGCTGGTCAGCAGGAACAGAGAGTTTTCCCACTCACCATCATCGATGCGCTTGCCGTTCTGGTCCAGAATGCGGC
>JAKITE010000127.1 GCA_021648225.1 Paracoccaceae bacterium | reverse complement strand
TATGCGCGAAGACTGAAGACACTCAAAGGCCTAACCCCGTTTGAATACATATGCAAAATCTGGACATCAGAACCAGAAAGATTCACAATAAACCCAACCCACCACAAGCTGGGACTATACAGCTAGGCTGGCCCTCCAAGGCCGCGATAAATGTAAAACATTACCCGGCTTGCCAAAAAACAATAAGGGAGTGAAAAATGGCACAATACATAATTATATATCTAGGCAATGACACACCGCCTCCCACAGATTTTGACCCTGCCGCCAGCAAGGCCAAATGGGGACAATGGGTGCAGAAACTTGGCGCGGCGGCCGTTAATCCCGGCACCCCGATGATGCACAGCAAAATCGTTAGCCCTGATGGGGTCAGCGATGCGGGCAAACAAGGCTCTACCGGGTATACAATTGTCGAGGCCGCAGATATGGACGCGGCCATCGAGATGGCCAAGGGTTGCCCCTATCTTGAAATGGGCAGCCTTGAGGTCGCGGAATTGATGCAAATGCCGGGCTAAATAAAAAGGGCCGGTGCAATACCGGCCCGAATTTTATTTAACGCACCACATAAACCGAGCATTCCGAATGGCGCACCACCCGCGCCGCGTTTGGCCCAAGCAGGTAATCCTTGAAATCGGGCTTATGGGCACCAATGACAATCAGATCGGTATTGGCGGCCTCGGCGGTTTTCAGAATTTCCTCATAGGCCGAACCCATTGCCACGATGTGGCGCACCTTTTGGTTTACTTCAGCACCCAGCACCCCCTCAACCAGCTTGTTCAGCACGGTTTTGGCCTCGGCATTGGCCTTGGCCGTATGGTCGGCATTGAAAAAACTGCCAACCACGCTCATGCCGAAATCGGGCACAACCGTGATCACATCCAGTTGCGCGTTGTTTAGTTCGGCAAACTGGGCAGCAATTTTCAACACTTCGGTTTCGACCTTGGGTTGACTGATATCAACCGCACACAGGATAGATTTAATCATGTTCTTGCTCCATGTTTGGTGATTCTGCGGCGTTGCAACAGGACAATCATGCCAAGTAGCAAAAATGCCGGAAAGAATACCAGTTCTTTTGGTAGTTGATCTGCAGGTGCCTGCACCGAGGTCACCGTTACCGGATCATCGTAATAGAAATCAAACTTGCCAAGCGAACTGGAAAACTCGGATCCGGGCATGGGTTCATCCATGGCCATTACTTCGCCATCGGGCAGCAACATTAACCCGAGCGCTGCCAGACGCTCGTCGCCGGTTGCCTGATCACCAACCGGCAATATCAGCGTGGTATTTTTGATTTCCAGTGTGTCAAAATCAGGGCCGCTAACCACGATCCGCATTTCGCTACCGGCTTCTGCTTCGCCAATTTTCTGGCTTAGCTCCATCGGGCTGACGTTGACAAATGGCGGCTGAATACGGTTCATAAAGAAATCAGGCCGAAACAGCGTGAATGCCACGAATATCAACAACAGGCTTTCATAGATTTTAGAGCGGGTCAAAAACCAGCCCATAGTGCCAGCAGTAAACATCAAGATCGCAATGGTCGAGGTTATCGCCACCATGATCCCCCCCATCCATGTCACATCTATCAACAATAAATCGGTGTTGAAGATAAACACAAACGGCAAGGCCACGGTGCGGAGCGAATAGAAAAACCCGATAAATCCGGTTTTAATCGCATCGCCGCCAGAAACAGCCGAGGCGGCAAAACTCGCCAGCCCCACAGGCGGCGTTACATCCGCCATGATCCCGAAATAGAACACAAACAGATGCACCGCAATCAGCGGTACAACCAGCCCGCTTTGCGCGCCAAGCTGCACAATAACCCCTGCCATAAGCGACGATACAACGATATAGTTCGCTGTGGTCGGCAGACCCATACCAAGGATTAACGACAGCATCCCCACCAGCAACAGCATAGCAACAAGATTACCACCCGACAGGAATTCAACAAAATCAGCCATCACCAGACCAAATCCGGTCAAGGTAACCGTGCCGACAATCACACCTGCAGTTGCAGTGGCAAGACCAATACCGATCATGTTGCGCGCGCCCTCGATCAGGCCTTGAAACAGATCAACAATACCGGCTTTGATTTCGGCTTTTACAGTATCTTGCTTGCGGAACATGGCTTTTAGCGGACGCTGGGTCAGCAAGATGCCAAATAACAGGAAGGTTGCCCAAAAGGCCGACAGACCGGGTGATTTTTGCTCGATCATCAGAAAATAAACCAAAACAACAATCGGCAACAAATAATACAATCCGGCTTTATAGATTTTCGGAATATCGGGAAGTTCAACCACGCTGGAATTGGGGTCATCCAGTTCCAGATCATCCACGGTTGCCGCAATTTTGATCAGGACAAGATAGGCCACAAAAACCATCAGCGCCAATACCCATGCCGCGCCTTCGGGCACCAAAGCCACCACCAGACCAACCGGATATTTCATCGCATAGCACAGCAATGCAAAGGTCGCAAAAAACATAAACATGCCCATCACGGTGCGAAACAGGTTTACAACCTTGTTGCCAATGGTTGGCATGTTGTTTTTAACCGCTTCCAGATGCACGATATACACCAGCGCAATATAGGAAATCAGGGCAGGCAAAAATGCATGGGTAATTACCTCGACATATGAAATGCCGACATATTCCACCATCAAAAACGCCGCAGCGCCCATCACCGGCGGCATGATCTGGCCGTTCACGCTAGAGGCAACCTCAACCGCGCCAGCCTTTTCAGAACTGAACCCGACCCGTTTCATCAATGGAATGGTAAATGTGCCCGTGGTCACCACATTGGCAATGCTTGACCCGGAAATCAGGCCGGTGGCAGCAGAACCAACCACGGCCGCTTTGGCGGGGCCACCACGCAGATGGCCAAGCGCACCAAACGCCATTTTAATAAAATAATTGCCCGCGCCTGCTTTGTTCAGCAACGCACCAAACAACACAAACAGAAACACAAACCGCGTAGAAACCCCAAGCGCAATGCCAAACACACCTTCAGATGTAATCCACATATGGCTCATGGCTTTTTTCAAGGATGCCCCGGCCCAGCGGATCGAATCCGGCACCACGGCTGAATCTCCGAAAAAGACATATAAAAGGAACACCACCGCAATAATCGCCATTGCCGGCCCTAATGACCGCCGCGCGGCCTCGAACAACAATAACAGGCCTGCCAGCGCAAACCATTTATCAACATCATCCGCCAAGCCGCCCGAGGCGACAACTTTGTTATAAAAGACATAACCGTAAAGCGCGATAAACGCACCCATGCCCCCCATGATCCAGTCATGGATCGGAATATAATTCCGCGGGCTGGATTTAAGCATCGGATAGGCCATAAAGGCCAGAAAAATTGCAAAAGCCAAATGAATTTGCCGCGAGTTGTTAATAATATCACCCGGCAGTATAATATTGGATACCGGCGAGGCCAAAAGTATCTGAAACAAAGACCAAACCACGGCAACAATGGACAAAAACAGCCCCACATGGCCCGAAGGGTTACGCGCACCAGAATCGCTGGATGCGACCATTTCCTGAAGTTCTTCTTCGCTCAGGCCACCGGAGTTTTCGGTTTTCTCAGACATATCGTCCTCCCTCGGACATCGCCATTTTGGCGTTATTTATATATTTTTTTGTATAGGAAGGGCAGGAGCGGCGCACCGCTCCTGCCAATAGCACATCTATTTCAGACGCTTATTCAATCCAGCCTTGCTCACGGTAATACCGTGCCGCACCGGGGTGCAATGGCGCGGAAAGACCGGCAGTTGCCATTTCTTGTGGGTCAAGATTGGCAAAAGCAGGGTGCAGTTTGCGGAAATCGTCAATGTTGTCGAACACGGCGCTTACCAGAACATAAACAACATCGTCAGAAACGCTTGCCGAGGTCACAAAAGTTGCGCCAACACCGAACGTTGCGGTGTCTGCGTCATTACCGCGATACATGCCGCCCGGAATGGTGGCCGAACGGTAATAATCATTATCGGCAATCAGCCCATCAATGACAGGGCCGTCAACGGTTACCAGCACCGAATCACAAGCGGTTGTTGCTTCTTGGATCGAACCGGAAGGGTGACCAACGGTATAAACCATCGCATCAATCTGGTTGTCACAAAGTGCCGAAGATTGCTCCGACGCTTTCAGCTCTGTTGCCAGTGCCAGATCATCGGTGGTCCAGCCCATTGCCTCTAGCACCACTTCCATTGTGCCGCGCTGACCGGAACCGGGGTTGCCGATATTTACGCGCTTGCCCTGAAGGTCAGAGAAATTGGTGATGCCCGCATCGGCGCGCGCCACAACGGTAAAGGGTTCGGGATGAACCGAAAATACCGCCCGCAGGTCTTCAAACGGGCCTGCATCTGCAAATTTGGAAGTGCCGTTATAGGCGTGGAACTGCCAATCAGACTGGGCAACACCGAATTCCAGCTCGCCTTCGCGAATGGTGTTGATGTTATACACCGACCCACCTGTGGATTCTACGGAACAACGCACGCCGTGATCACGACGGCCTTTGTTGACCAAACGGCAAATCGCGCCGCCTGTGGGGTAATAAACCCCTGTGACACCGCCGGTGCCGATGGTGATGAACTGCTCTTGGGCAATTGCCGCTGGCGCCATCATGGTGCTGACAGCAACGGCTGCTACACTCAGTTTCATTTTATTAAACATCTATATCTCCCTGATTGATGTTGGTTTAAATTATCATTGGCCCGATATTTCATTGAGCTGGTGATTCCGTGCTTCTACATCTGAAATACGCCTCTGCGCAATAGGTCCGGCGCGAGCCACAAGCATGCCGATCATGGTTTCGATCAACACAATGGTCGCCGCATAAGACGAGAAGAATTGAGGGCTGTCCGTATGCAACACAAATTCGGCATCCGCATGGCGCAAGGCCGGACAGTCGGGGGTATCGGTGATTACTGTCACAAATACCCCTTGGGATTTTGCCATTTCAGCAGTCAGAAGAGCATGCCGGGCAAAAGGCGGTTTGGTAACGATCAGTATTGCGTCTTTTTCATCCATATCCGCCAACATACTGCCCATGGATGCCCCCACACAACTGGCAAGCTGGTATTTACTGCTAAAAAAATTGGTCAGATACGACATGTATTCAACGATGCCGGCCGACCCCAGCGCCCCCAGCAAAAGCACCTTTTTGGCGTGGTGCATGGTTTGGGCTGCGGTTTCCAACACCGCCAGATCAACACCATCCGCCAGCGCATCGATATTGGCCATGCAGGCGGTTGATTGGCGCAATAAAAACGGTGCACGATCACCGGATTGAGCATCCGCTTGCAATTGGCTGGCCTTGACCGAAAAAGAGCTTACCTTTTTATAAACCGAATCCCGCGCCAGTTCGCGCAGGTCTTCATAGGTTTCAAACCCCAACGCCCGCGCCAAACGTGAAAATGTCGCCGGGGCCAAGCCGCTAGCAGTTGAAATAGACCGCAAGCTGCGGGTTGCCACATCGACCGGATTATTGACAACATAATCCGCCGCCACGCGCAGCTTTTGGCTGAGCGCGTTATATTCGTCCAGTAACTGGTTTTCGAACAAAGCGTCCAAAGGCATGGGCAGTCCTCTGCAAGTTATGGGCAGTCCTCTGCAAGTTAAAGGATAAAAACATTTGTTTCACATCTTGTCAACAGATGAAACAAATGTTTCACTATCATTTGTCGCATAGCTTACAGGAAAAATTTCATGACCCATATTTTCCACCGCAACTGCCAGATAACCCCGCCAGAAATATCGCGCGGCAAAGGTGTCTACCTATATGATAGTGCAGATAAAAAATATTTTGACGGCTCTGGTGGTGCAGCGGTTTCCTGTCTTGGCCATGGTGACGTTATGGTAACCCGGGCCATCAAGAATCAGTTGGACAAGGTGGCTTTTGCCCATACCGGTTTCTTCACCTCTGCCCCGGCAGAATCACTGGCCAGCAAATTAATTGAAAATGCACCGACAGGCATGGAAAAAGTCTATATTGTTTCCAGCGGTTCCGAGGCCATGGAATCTACCCTCAAACTGGCCCGACAATATTTTCTGGAAACCGGCGAGCCAAGCCGTCACAAGGTGATCGCGCGGCGGCAAAGCTACCACGGCAACACCTTGGGCGCACTGGCCACCGGTGGCAATATGTGGCGCCGCAAACCCTTTGCACCCTTGATGATTGAAACCAGCCATATCGCGCCCTGTTATGAATACCGCGATAGAAAAAACCGCGAAACCGCGCAGGAATACGGGCTGCGGGTTGCAAATGAACTGGAAGCCGAAATCCTGCGATTGGGGTCGGAAAACGTCATGGCATTTGTCGCCGAACCGGTGGTCGGCGCAACCGCCGGCGCCCTGCCCCCTGTGCCGGGATATTTCAAACGTATCCGCGAAATCTGTGACCGATACGGCGTGTTGTTGATATTGGACGAAGTCATGTGCGGCATGGGCCGCACCGGCACGCTTTTTGCCTCTGAACAAGAAAACATAACCCCCGATATTATCGCCATAGCCAAAGGGTTAGGTGCCGGATACCAGCCCATCGGCGCAATGCTTTGCACCGGAAAAATCCACGCAGCCATCGAATCGGGCAGCGGCTTTTTCCAACATGGCCACACGTATTTAGCCCACCCGACCGCATCGGCAGCGGCGCTGGCCGTGCTGGAACGGCTGGTGGATGACGGGCTGGTGCAGCGCAGTTTTGAAATGGGCGAAAAACTGCAATCCGCATTGCAAAACGCTTTTGGCCAACACCCCAACATCGGCGACATTCGCGGACGCGGCCTGTTTCGCGCTCTGGAATTTGTATCCGACCGCGACACAAAAACCCCCTTTTCGCCCGATGCTGTCATTGCCAAAAAGCTGAAAAAAGCCACCTTTGAGGCTGGGTTGATCTGCTATCCGATGGGGGGCACAATTGATGGCAAAGCCGGAGACCACCTGCTGCTGGCCCCGCCCTTTATCATCGAAGACCACCATATTGATGAAATCATCACCAAACTTTCCACTGCATTCAAAACGGTATTCTAATGTCATTACCCCGCTTAATGGTTGCCCCCAATGGCGCAAGGCTGGGCAAATCTGACCATCCAAACCTGCCCATAACCATTCCCGAAATCTGCCAAACCGCCGCAGATTGTTTTGCCGCTGGTGCAACCGCGCTGCATCTGCATATTCGCGATGATCAGGGGCAGCATTTACTGGATGCCGGAAAATACCGCGAGACAATTCAGGAATTATCAAAAACCGTGCCCGATATGGCCATTCAGATCACATCCGAGGCCGCCGGCATTTACGGCCCCGGTCACCAGCGAAATATGGTGCTTGAAACAGGGTGCCGCTGGGTTTCGGTGGCTGTCAAAGAAATGGCGGCAGAGCCGGACAAAACCCTCACCCGCCGATTTTACCGGGATTGCATCGCCAATAAAACCACCCTGCAACACATCCTTTATACCCCCGATGATCTGGCGCTGCTAAAACAGCTTTACCCCGCCAAACAATTCAATTCCCAAAAACTGCAATTGCTTTTTGTATTGGGAAGATACGATAAAAACGGCGCCTCCGGCCCTGACACCCTGCTGCCGTTTCTGGCAAAGCTAAAAGCCGAAAACATCAGCCCTGACTGGGCAGTTTGCGCGTTTGGCCAACAAGAAACCAACTGCCTGATCCACGCCCGTCAACAAGGCGGCAAAATGCGGGTAGGGTTTGAAAACTCCCGCCAGAACCAAAGCGGAGAAATAGCAAAGTCCAACGCGGAACGGGTGGCTGAAATTGTAAATATGGTAGGCCCGGTAGGACTCGAACCTACGACAAAAGCGTTATGAGCGCTCTGCTCTAACCAACTGAGCTACAGGCCCGCCTGCGCGTGTATTACCTGCTGTAATATGCCGGGGTCAAGGGTGTTTCCTTTTCAATTCAGATGGTCTAAATCAGCGCCAAACCCCGTTCAAAGGATACGCGCATGGCTAAAACCCCCAATGGTCTGACATATGCGGATGCAGGTGTGGA
>JAKITE010000126.1 GCA_021648225.1 Paracoccaceae bacterium | reverse complement strand
CCCAAGCGCGCTGTCGAGACATCACCCAGTCAGGCCGGTTTTCGATCATCGAATACAACCGGTTGCGGCCAGATTTTGGCGTCCATTTAACATTGTCAATCTCGGTCAAAGCACGCTGGCGGATGGTTTTGCCATGCGTATCCATCCCGTCATTCAATTCCTTGTCAATCGCCACAAACCACTGCGGTGTATTGCGGAAAATGATCGGAGCTTTGGAGCGCCAAGAATGCGGATAGCTATGCTTGACCCGCCCCCGCGCGATCAAGGCCTTGGCCTCAACCAGTTTGTTAATAACCGCGCCGTTGGCCTTGCCCTCTTTGCCCTTGCGGGTAAAAACCTCAAGCCCTGCAAAGAACGGCACAAAATCCTCAAACGCGGAGCTTTCATTAACATTATGCGTCATACGATCGGTCCAGCCGCGTTTGACAAATGCGTCGTAATCATCAGCACCGTGCGAGGGCGCAGTATGCACAAACCCGGTGCCGACTTCGGCGGTAACGTGGTCGCCGCCGATCATCGGCACGCCTCGGTCTATTGTGCCATCGGCATTCTCATGTTCATAATCCCAGAATGCATCTAAGTCAGCTAGCGGATGTTTCATGCTCAATGAGTTCAAGACACCCGCGCTTACTGAACGCAATTCGCTGTAATCATCCACATTTGCAGACTTAAAAATTTCCTCTGCAAGGTCACGCGCCAAAACGTATTTTTCGCCAATGGCCGCCCAATTCCCGTCATGGGCCTCGACGACTTCGTACAGCGCATAATCGATATTGGGATTATAGGCGACCGCCTTATTCGATGGAATCGTCCACGGTGTTGTTGTCCAAATGACCACACTTGCACCAATTAAGTCCGAATTATCTCCGTCAGCACTTGCAAATGGTGCATTTGACTGTCCAGAAACAATCGGAAACTTCACCCAAATCGTATGGCTGGTATGATCGTGATACTCAATCTCCGCCTCGGCCAGCGCGGTTTTCTCCACCGGAGACCACATCACCGGCTTTGACCCACGATACAGCGACCCGTTCATCACAAACTTCATAAACTCCTCAGCAATCACCGCCTCGGATTCAAAATCCATCGTCAGATACGGATCATCCCATTTGCCCTGCACGCCAAGGCGCTTGAATTCTTCGCGCTGGATATCCACCCAGCCCTGCGCGAATTTGCGACACTCGCCGCGCAGCTCATTAATCGGCACGTCGTCTTTGTCTTTGCCTTTGCTGCGATACTGCTCCTCGATCTTCCATTCAATCGGCAACCCGTGGCAATCCCAACCGGGAACATAGCGCGCATCAAAGCCCAGCATCTGGTGCGAACGCACAACCATATCTTTCAAAATCTTGTTGAGCGCATGGCCAATATGCAGATGCCCGTTGGCATATGGCGGGCCGTCATGCAGGATAAACGGCGTGCGATTTGGCTTGGCACGCAACGCCTCATACAGGTCCATATCAGCCCATTTTTGCAGCCATTCCGGTTCGCGTTTGGGCAGGCCTGCACGCATCGGAAAATCGGTTTTGGGCAGGTTCAGGGTTGATTTATAATCGGGGGTCTCGGCACACATATTGTGGCTCCATCATATCATGAAATTCGTTTGTGGGGCGGCGCGGTTCGTCCAAGCACCTTTTCCCGACGACTCAATCGAGCGCCGGGCAACTAATTCGAGATATTAATGCCATCCACATGAGGGGCGTTATAGCCAGCCTTTTGACTAAGGTCCAGCCCAAGTTGTGCTGGAAATAGCCCCGCAGCCATGCCATCAAAGGACATGGATATTGGCATAGCTGGATGTGGAATTGGCGGCTTGTCCGCGGGTGCGTTATTGGCGCAAGCGGGTCATGATGTTACCATTTTTGACAAGTTCCAAAAGCCCGAAACCGTGCTGCCAATTGACCATCTCAGCCAGAAATACCACGGTGCACAGAACATGATCGGGGTGTTGCCCATCGGTAGCTTGCCAAATGAAGGCACCACCAAGGCGACTATATTCTGGTCTCTGCCGCAAAACAGTTTTGACAATTGGCGCGGTCAGCCGCTGAAAAACTGGCAAGCCGAAGCAAAAACCCTCTGGCCGGAAATGTCCCCGTTTTTGAACCAGATCAACCGGCATGACGATATGACCATGGCCTATTACAGCCACGGAACCCTGAAAAAGCCCTATGGAAACCGGCTGGTTCATATCGGCGATTCCAGCCACGCCGCCAGCCCGCAACTGGGCCAAGGCACAAATATGGCCCTGCTGGATGCACAGGCTTTGGCCCTTGCACTGGCGCAATATCCAACGCAACCCGCGCTGAAAAAATACGCCAAATCCCGCCTGCGACATGTGCGCACCTATCAGTTGATGAGCGCGGTTTTTACCCCTATGTATCAATCGAACAGCCGGGTGCTGCCGTTTTTGCGCAACTGGCTTTTCGTGCCGTTAACCCGCATTCCGCCGGCGCCCTGGGTGCTGACAAAACTGGTATGCGGCGACCTTGTAAACCCGATCCGAGGCTTAAGATGACCCTAGCACGATTTCCAATCACCGCCGAGCAAATCAATGATGTAGTCACCGAATTCTATCGCCGCATCCGCCTGCATGATGTGTTGGGACCGGTGTTTTTCAAAACCGTGCCCGATGAACCTGAAATCTGGGTCGAACACGAGGCCAAGATCGCGCGTTTCTGGCGCAATGCAATTCTGTTTGAACGCTCCTATGATGGCAACCCGCAACAGGTGCACAGCCAACGCCCTGCGGTGCTGCCCGAGCATTTCGCCCTGTGGCTGGATCTGTTTGATGAAACCGTTAACGACACCCTGCCCGAGGATCTCGCCACCAGTTGGTCAGCACTGGCCCATCGCATTGGCAGGGGGTTGCGAATCGGCCTGATCCAGTCAAAACAAAAAGCCGGAGACGTGCCGTCACTGGCATAACCCCGGTTTCTTTGTTGCCTAAATACTCAAAATCCTCAGGCGGCCAATTCCGCCAGGCCCAGCGTGTTTTCGCGCGCATTAACCAAATTAGGCTCCACAACCTCGTGCAGCCGGTTTGCAAAAGCCAAACGCCAGCTTTCATCATCTTTTTCCAACAGCTCGGCAATGGCCACATCCGGTGTCCACGCATCACAAGAAGTCAGATAAACCGTGCCGCCATTACCGGCATCTTTGGCGGAAATTACTTTATGGGTTGATGTATTTGCCATGATGGCCTCCTATCAAAATTGCTGTTTCTGATAAGATATTAGGATATTGTTCCGATTTATTGCAATATATGTAATAAAATAAGGAAATTTTACATCGCCAGATCCCGAAAACATACTTTCTTCCCACGGCTTGCAGCAAACCCAAAACCAACCCCCGCAAAACATCAATATTCCGGAACAACACCCGCTCCCGAATGGGAGCATTCCCCGCATGGGGGCTAAATGCCCCCAAAGTGGAAGGCTAGTTGTCGCTTATCCAGCCATCAATAATTGGGCGCAGATTGAATTCCATTTTTGATTCCAGTTGATGTTTCTTAACCCCCTTGAGGGCTTTGGCGTGCGCATCCAACAACTCAACAACGCCACTCAGCCAACGCCGCTCATCTACCAATTCCTGACTCGGCTTTTGGTAACGGTATTTTAGTGTCTTAAAAACTGACTCCTGATTTTTGATCGACGGGTCCACCAGTTTTGAAACAAATTTATCCTTGTCCATCGCAGCTAAAACTGGTCTAAATCCATAAACACCGTCTCGACCTGTGTCAGATAAAACCGTCGAAAACCTGTCTGGATCAGTTTCCATCCACCCGAGCAGTTTTGAACAATATTCTTCATAGCTTCCCAAAAGCAGCCGGTCCTGGGCCGCATACATTTCATCGTGAAGCCGCCAAAAGGCATCACCCCTTGCGGTATCTCGGTGCGGAAAACCAAGCCCGTAGGTGGCTGAATTTTCGCGATTATAGCTGTGGCTGTCAGGTTTAGTTGCCGGCAGCGTTTTGGCAGCCTCTATATCGGCAATATACACTTGGCATTCGGCTTCCAACGTATCTATTTTTTTGTTGCTTAACCCTATTTCAAATGTATTCAGCCAAACCGAAAAAACTTGTAACAAGGCCTCCGGTTCGAGATATTCGCGTGCTTCAAATTTTTTTGTCATTTCTACAAATGCCGCTTCAACAACAGCGGCTTCACGGTGCCAGACCCACCAAACCGTTTGCCATTCTACTTCGTCTTGAGGCTCAATAAACAAATTGTGTTGGGCAAGCGTGCTATTGATTTTTCCTGAATTAATCGCACCATCCCATATCAGTGCAATCGCAAATTCAGTAGATATTACACTACCATACCGCCCGTATTTAATTTCCTCATTTCCATACTTCTGCCCTGTCTTTCGTAAATTTTCAAACTTTGATTTATTGTTATATTCAATATCACCCCTCAACTTCAAATCCGCCAACCCCAGCGTCCCCGCCTTCACCTCCAGCGTCAAAGCCAAAAACAGGCGCAACAGTGCCACCATGCCCTCAGTCTTTTTCAAAAACCGTTCTTCCAGCACATTGTAAACCCGCTCAAATTCCCACAATGCCTGCTCCAACGTTCGAAGATTTTCGTAGCCAGCTTGTTCAAATATTTCGACAACGATGCCGCGACTTTCCGATAGGAACCCCTTGACGTTTTTGCCCAGTTTTTCAAACAATGCGTCAAGTGCTGCATCTATATCCGCAACCACGGTCAACGTCCGGCCGATAACTTTTTCTTTTTCCTTCCGGTTTTTCTTTCCCCACAGTTTTTTCTCATTAGCAAGCACAATGACATTTCGCCCCTGATGTTCAACAAACCCGTTTATGGTCCCCAGAATTTCTCTGGGGGCCATTCTTGTTCGTTCCAGATCATCGAAAATCAGTGTTTGCGGTAATTCAAGTTTCAAGAAATCTTCGGGCTTTATACCTTTGAAATCAACAGGAATAAATTTCAACGCCATCTTGCCAACACGGCCCACCGCTTTTGCCCAATCTGTGCCCAGCATTGGCAGGCTAGCCATAAAAATAGCCTGCTCTACCTCCTCCATTGACCCAACCCCGAACAGGCTGACATAAAGCGGCTTTTTACCTTCTATTTCATTAATGATTTCCTTGATCAAATGGGTTTTACCCGCCCCCCAAGGGGCTTTAAGCATTACCGCAAAACCCGGATCAGGTCGGTCAATATATGCACATAAATAATCTCGGGTTGCTTTATTGATATCGCTCATTCACTCTTCCCAAACATCCCGGCCAGCGCCGCCTTGACAACGCTGGTCACCCGAGGTTTTTTCAACGCTTCAAACGGCATCGGGCGGCAGACCTCCATGGCGGCAATGCCCACCCTTGCGGTCAGGGCACCATTGATGACCCCCTCGCCAAAACGCCGCGAGATTTTCGAAACCATACCACCCCCCGCCACGGACCCGATCAGATCATCGCCAATTGCCATTGCCCCCGTGGCCACCAGATGCGCAGCAACCGCGCGCAACAACCGCCAAGACCCGAGCACCCCCGCGCGCCCGCCATAAATTCCGGCGATCCGGCGCACCATCGAAACATTGCTGCCAAGCGCAATCAGCACATCCGCCAAAGCCATCGGGATAAGCGCGGTGGCCGCTGCCACTTGGCGACTGGCAATTTCAACCTCGGCGCGGGCTTGGCTGTCCAGCACAGCCATCATTTCCAGCTCTGCCAGATCAAGCAATGCGTCTGCGTCCAGCAATTCTGCCTCGCGTTCCTTTACCGTTTGACGCGCCCAGCGCAATTCTTCGCGCCCCGCATAAAGTGCTGCCAGCCCGTGAACCGATTTTAACGCCTGATCCCGCTGGCCGGAATTGCGCGCCGCTACGGTTTGCGCACGAAACCCGTCCAGCCGCCGCATACGGGCAAATCCGGCCAGTTCGCGCAGAATTATAATTGCAAATACCAGCAGGATAACCCCGATCAGGCCCAAAGATATTCGCCCCAAAATCAGGTTTCGCACCAGCAGGTTTTCAACAAAATCCCATGCGGTGATTGAGGCCATCAAGCCAATCAGGCTGGCGCTGGCCAGCCAGAAAACCCGCGAAAGCCAGCTGCGTGGCCGCGCGGCAATTGCGGTTACCCGCTGCATTGCCGCACCGGTTGGTTGGTCAAAATCAGGCACCGGCGCTGCCTGTGCAGGGGTTCCCCCGGGATCAAGGTCTTTGACCTCCAGCATCACCGGACCTTTGCGCGCATTCATGTTCTGCCCTCCCAAATATACCGGATATCCGGCAGGCCTTCTTCATTGCCTGCGCCGTCACTGCGTTCGGCCTCGATAAATCCTTCGCGTTCATAAAACCGCCGCGCGGCAAGGTTTTGCTGAAAGGTCCACAGGCTAAACCCGCCGGGGTTGGTAAATTTGCATCGGTCCAGCAACATACAGCCAATGCCTTTGCCACGGCTGGCATGGCGGATATATAAAAATTCCAAAACCCCGTTGGCCAGACAGGAAAATCCGGCGATCTGGCCGTTTTCCAGCGCCAGCGTAAACCCGACCGCATTGATCTGCGCGCGCAACATCGATGCCGCAGCGCCAGCAGGGTGGATCGAGGGGAACCAGTCGGTTTCGTCAATCCATTCCTGCAATATTGCCGCGCATTCCTCAGCATCATCCGGCCTTGCACGGCGGGTTTCAATGATGCTCATAACTTGTCCCCGATCAAAAATTGCGTGGCTTTGTCAAGCCGGATATGGGGCAAACCATCGCCACGTTTACGGATTACTACCGGCGGCGCAAATTGCACCGTATCAAATTCGGCATCCAGCCATTTGGCAGCACCTTGACGCGCGGGGGTTAGCAAATGCGCCGGATCATCGGGCAGATCACCCGGATGCATGGCGATTTCTTTGCCATCCGCAGTTACGCCGCGCACACAATCCAGCGGGCTGCCATCATGGGTAACCCGTTGTTCAACCGTGGCGCGCAGGGCTGCGATTGACATGGCTTGGGTAGTGGCCCCGTGAAAATCGGCGCGGTCTTTGGCATCGCGCAGCAGGGCCTCCATAATTGCGGTAAGCTGCGGGTGTTGGGTATGGTGCAAATGATCCGCCTTGGTGGCGGCAAACAGGATTTTTTCAACCTTTTTGCCGGTTATGTCTGATAGCCAATGGTTTTTGCCGGGGCGAAAACAGGTCAGCACATCGGCCATGGCGCTACGCAGATCCTCAACCGCTTGCGGGCCGGCATGGATGGCGCCCAGCGCATCCACCAGCACAATCTGACGGTCTATTTTGGCAAAATGATTACGGAAAAACGGTTTTACAACGTGTTTTTTATAAGATTCATAGCGTCGCTGGAATTCGGTATACAACATGCCTTGGCGTGGTTTTTCAGGCCGTGGCAGCGGCGCAAATGTCAACGCGGGGGAACCTTGGAGATCGCCGGGCAGCAAAAACCGCCCCGGGGCAAAACCGGAATATCCGGCCTCGCGGGATTTATGCAGATATTGCGTAAATGCCTTGGCAAGGCTTTGCGCGGCGGGTTCATCATGGGCGGCGGTAATGTCGCCGGCCTCAAGCAGGGCAAGCCAGCCTTCCGCCAGCGATGCTCGCGCGTTTGATCGTGCCTGTTGCAGGGTTTTGTCAGACCATTCAGCATAGGATTGGTTAAGCAGCGGCAGGTCAAGCAGCCATTCGCCGGGGTAATCGACGATATCCAGATGAATGGTTTTGGCACCGCGCATGGAGGCCAGCATACCCGCAGGGCGCAGCCGCAGCGACAGGCGTAGCTGGCTGATAGATCGGGTGGAGGTTGGCCAATGGGGCGCACTGCCGGTCAGCGCCGCAAGATGGGTTTCATATTCAAAACGCGGCACCGTATCATCGGGTTGCGGTTGCAAGAACGCCGCTATGATGCGGCCCTCGGCGGCGGGCTGTAATTGCGACATCCGGCCCCGATCCAGCAGGTTGGCCACCAACGAGGTAATAAACACGGTTTTGCCCGAGCGCGACAATCCGGTCACTCCAAGCTTGATCACCGGTTCGGTCATTTCCCGCGCGCCGGCTTTGGTATCATCAAACACCCGTGCGATCCGGTCTGCTATGTTGGCTATGCCCAAATCATCCTCGCTTGGGCCATGCGCCCCCGTTCGAATATAAGAGTTAAGGAAAGTCTGATCAACGGGGTATTTGCGGCGGGCAGATTGTCGACCGCTGCTCGAATGCATGTCACCAGCCGGTTTCGGACCGCTTTCGCGTCCGTTTCCCGGTCATTTCCCTGATTTCAAACAGTC
>JAKITE010000125.1 GCA_021648225.1 Paracoccaceae bacterium | reverse complement strand
CGGCTTATTGCAAAAGGTTTCCAATAAGCTGTGCCGCGCAATTGGCAGCGGCTTTTTGCGCCAAAAGCGTGGTTAACCGCGCGCCGTCATCCACTGCATTTTGAATGGATTGCACATTGGCGTTTTTGCCCTCGCAGCCCCCCGAGGCGATAATTTGGCTACTTGCCACATCAATCAGGGTAAGCTGCGCGGTGACAACCACGCTAAAGGCCTCGTCAACCAGACCCAGATTTCGACCGGTGCTATCGGCGTAAAATTCCAGTGCCACCACATCAATAACCAGCCCCGAAAGCCCGCGCCGCCGTGCCAAGGCGGCCACTTGTTCGGCACGTTCAAAACTGGCGGTTTCACGGACGGAACCGGAATAAAGTTCGCGCAAATTGGGGCGGGCCGCAAAATTATTGATCAGGTGATCGCCGATCATGGCTTCGATAATGGCGCCCGGATCAACCCCGCCGGGGGATGGCACCTCGCCAATACGGCTGCGCTGTCTTTCGTCATTGTTAATGGTGGCGGTGACTGCAGCGCCGATCAGCATTCCGGCAATACCACCGCCAACGCTGGTATTGCTTTGGGCGATACGGCGCGCAAAAGGCGGCGGGCGTTCAGCCGTGCGCGCCAGCGGTTGGGCCATGATCTGGGTTGGCTCCAGCGGCAAGGAACGATTAGCCGCATTGCCACAGGCAAGCAATGTCAGGAACAGCAGCATTGCGGTTAAGCTTCGGAAAATGGCCATGGTCATCCTATTATAGAATCATGGCCTATCTTAGGTGCGCCTTGCCTTTGGATGCAATGTTTTGCCCAGAATATGATCATCTTTGCCAATCACATGGCTGGCATGGCCAACAATTTTCGGGTCCGGATCCGGCGCATTTTCAATGTTGCGATCCGGATAGGGGATCGTGGCCAGAAAATGCCGCATACAATTCAGCCGTGCGCGTTTTTTATCATCGGATTTAACGATGGTCCAAGGCGCGTCGGCAGTGTCGGTATAGAAAAACATTGCCTCTTTGGCCTCGGTATAATCTTCCCATTTATTCAGGCTGGCACGATCAATCGGCGATAATTTCCATTGCTTTAACGGATCAGTCTCGCGGGATTTGAAGCGACGCACTTGTTCTTCTTGTGTGACCGAAAACCAGTATTTGAACAGGTGAATGCCCGAACGGGTAAACATGCGTTCCATATCGGGGGCTTCGCGCATGAATTCCAGATATTCAGCCGGCGAGCAAAAATCCATCACCCGTTCGACACCGGCTCGGTTATACCAGCTGCGGTCAAACAGCACCATTTCACCCGCACTGGGCAGGTGTTCGATATAGCGCTGGAAATACCATTGGCCTTTTTCGCGCTCGGTAGGTTTGTTCAGCGCCACCACCCGTGCGGTGCGCGGGTTCAGATGCTCCATAAACCGTTTGATTGCACCGCCTTTACCGGCTGCATCGCGACCTTCAAACAATAAAACCACTTTTTGGCCGGTGCTTTCCACCCATTGCTGCACCTTTAGCAATTCAACCTGCAGCAGGGCTTTTTGTTTCTCGTAATCGGCTTTTTTGATCTTGTCGGAATAGGGGTATTGGCCCTGTTCAAAACGGCTAAGTGCGGATGCAGACGGAGTTTTCATATAGTCACCTTTTTATTTTCAAGACAGCATATTCAGAAGGCCTTAATATTGCTTTGACACATATCAATTTAATCCTCGCCACGGGGTTTTTGCCGCAAGTTTTTAACCTTGCCACGCTGGGTTTTGCTATCCATGCGCCGCATTTTTGAGCCATAGGTCGGTTTGGTTTTAACCCTGCGCTTTGGCCGCTCTAGCGCGCGTTTTATCAGCTCTGCCAGTTTTTCTTCGGCCAGTTCGCGATTGCGCGGTTGAGTCCGGTGTTTTTCAGCGGTGATGATAATGGCGCCGTCTTTGGTCCAGCGCCGACCCGCCAGTTTGCGCAGGCGGAATTTTACATCTGCTGGCAGGCTGGGCGAATTGGCTGCCTCAAACCGCAATTCTACGGCTGTGGATACTTTGTTAACGTTCTGCCCGCCGGGGCCGGAGGAACGCACAAAGCTCTCAGAAAGCTCCCAATCTTTGAGGGTGATATTTTCGGAAATAAAAATCATACGCTATTGATACAGAAAGGGCCCACCCATCGCAACGGGGAGGCCCAGACTTGAGTATGAAGGTGGCCAAAACCGGGATTTTTTCTGGTTACATTTTCGGACGGAAAACCGGTATCCACTTTTCCTGAAAATGTTTGTCCCGCAAAGCCAGATGTATGCCCAAAGGGGGCTGCCCCTTTAGACTTTCACCTCGCAAATAACCTTAACCAAATTCTCCAAGTTCCCAAAAGACATTGGCACCTCCTTTCTCAAAGTTTCAGATAGGAGCAGGTTAGCCCGAAAACCGAAAAACGCAAACAAAAAATACTCAATGTTGTGGTTGCAGCTTGTTGAGTAACAATTTGAAGGGGATGAGTGCGATAAATATCAATGCCAGTTTCACGCCAAAATCTGCCACAGCAAGGCTGACCCAAAGCGGCATTTCCGGCCCGAAACCAAACATCGGCACCAATTCACGCGCCCAGCCATTAGGTTCGCTGACATCCAGAAACACCAGCATTGCCGAAAACGAGATCGTGAAAAAGATTGCAGTATCCAGCACCGAACCAATTACGGATGAAACCACCGGCGCGCGCCACCATTTGCCAGCGCGCAGCCGGTTAAACACCGAAACATCCACCATCTGGGCGATTAAAAACGCAGTTCCCGAACCAATGGCGATGCGCAAGCTGACCAGCGGGCCAAATTCGCCGATGATTTGGGTGCCGATAAAGGAACATAAAATGCCGATGACAAACCCGGCCAAAACCACTTTGCGGGCCTGCGCCGCGCCGTAAATCCGGTTCATCAGGTCGGTGACCAGAAAGGCAAACGGATAGGTGAACGCCCCCCATGTCAGCCAATCGCCCAGCAAAAACTGGACCAGAATATTGGAAGCAACAACAATTGCCGCCATGGCAGCAATGCCGGCGATTAATCCACGTGTCATAATTTTATCCCGTATTTTTATAGAAGGTCAGCGGTGACTTCTGGCCGGACCATCCGGCTTGTCGCGCTATAAACGGCCCAGGGCCAGCTTTCAAGCCCGATCTATTTCAGCCTTTTACGCATCCGTTTGGCCATCCACCAAACCAGCAGCACCACCGGCAGGGTGATCGTGGCAATGATATAATATTTCTCGACCCCGAATGGCACAGCCAGCGGTGTCAGGAAATAGCCCAGCAACGACACTGCATAATAACTGATCGCCACCACCGACAGGCCCTCAACGGTTTCTTGCAATCTCATTTGCAATTCGGCACGGTCATCCATACGGGCCAGAACCTGATTATTTTGCCGCGCCGTATAGACATCCACCCGGGTTCGCAGCAGGTTTGCCGCCCGTTCGGCCCGGGTTGACAGGTCGCGCAGGCGTTCTTGTGTGGAGATACAGGTGCGCATCGCCGGATCATAGCGGCGCATCATAAATTCAGACAGCAATTGCCAACCCTCGAACCGTTCTTCGCGCAACACCTTGATCCGTTGCGACACGATCTTGGAATAGGCCTGCGCTGCGCCAAAACGAAACGCGGTGCTGGAGGCGGTGTTTTCAATCTCGGCAGACAGGCGCAGCAGATTTTCCAGCGTATCTGAATCTGCAGCCTCGTCCGAGCTCATGTGCTGAAAAACATTTTCCAGTTCTTCTTCCAGCCGGCTAAGGGTGCCCTCGACCTGCCGCGACATCGGAAATGCCAGCATCGAGGCGCTTTTGTAAGTCTCGATTTCCAGCAACCGTTGGGCAATGCGCCCCAACCGGCGTGGTGTGATGCCCAAATTGGCGATAATCGCAAACCGCACATTGCCCAGCGGGTCAATGCGAAAATCACTGGCAACCACGGCTTCGCCACCAACCACCAAAGCCGCGGCCATGCTTTCTTGCACAAACCACGGGCTGATTTTCTGGTCGATTTCCTGGGTGGAAACCTTATTGAAATCAGCCGTTTCCATGCGGATAAGAACCGAGCTAAGCACCACACCCGGCGCCTCAGCCAACCATTTTTTCGGGAATTGCAAAAACGCCGATCCATCAAACGGAATTTCGGCCACACCATCAGCAAACAGGGTATAGCTGACAAATTCCGAATGCATTTCCCATTTCAGATAACTGTTGCCGACAGCCCCCGAATAATGGTTGGCGTCCGGGGCCGGATGCGCGGCGCCGAACAGATCAAGCAAAGCAATAAGGTGGGCACGATCGGCGCTTCGATCACGTTTAGCCGCATTTGAGGGTTGTTTGATCGCCAGATACGCCGCGCGACACGGGGCTTTTAGCTGAGGGAATGGCCTGGCGTGAAGCTCGTTCGCAAGCTGAAAACGCAACGGATGATCGGCAATGGGTTTGTTATGCATATTTTAATCCAGTGTCAAACAGGCAACCGGTTACATCAACCGATCTGTCAGGGATTAACCCAAACCACACGGGATTCATAGCGTGGACTAATGGCTATTTCATTCCGGAGCGTTCGAAATGTGATCCCCAGATACGAGGTCAGAGGCACAAACGGCACCGAAGATTCAACAAAAAGCAGCGTTTCACCATCATACATGTTAGGTAATGATGCCACGTCGATATCGGCGTCAACCAATACGTCCAAAGCACCGCCTCTGATGGCAGACCATTCCACCGTATAATCGCCCGTATGCGCAGGAATAGCTGGGTCAATGGTGAACTGGATGCTGCTGATCCGCAATCCGTTACCACTGGTTCTTGGCAACATAGCGGTCTGCGTATTATGCAACAAGGTGATATAATCATCTGTAACTTCGCTATTACGGGATATTATATCGGCTATGGTGGCATTGGCGGTGCTAAGGTTACTGCGCGCCTTGAAAAAATCAAAAAATACAATGGTGCCCAGCAGCCAAAACATTAGAACCGGAAACCAGATGACAAATTCAACGGTGATCGAGCCGCTGGAATCTTGCATTGAATGTTTGATTTTTTTCCAGAAATTACGTTTCATCGGTTCATGGTTCTCGCTTAAAGGCAGAAAAAGCAACCATTGCAAACCCGCCGCCGTTCAACTGGTTTAACCCCGCGCCAATCCCCATACCCGGCATCAGCGGATCAACCACCACACAGACCCGCACAAACATGATGTCAGCTTCGTCACCCGCGGTAAAGTTTTCAACGGGCACAATATCGCCCGTGCGATCAACACATTGGGTCGAGGTTTGCGGCAAGCCATCTTGCAGTGACGGAACCGGAACAAGTTCCATATGGATGTTGGCCACACAATCCCGTAAAATCGTGGCCCGCTGACACACCAGGTTTTTTAGACCTTCATGGGTGGGGTTGGCTATTTTCCCCAACCGTAAATCCCGAATGGTCAGGTTTACGCTCCGGTCAAACATCATTTGGCGGGTTGTCATCCAGCCCAGCTCAAAAGTTGAAAACACAATCCAGATCAATACCGGAAAGATAATGACAAATTCCACCGTCGCAGCACCGGATTTAGCCCTGAGATATTTGCCAAACCGGCGTATTAGTCCCTTATGAGCCATGATTAATCAACAAGCCTGAGTTTATTGATCGATGCCCCAATCTGGGTAAAAGCAGTGTTCAATTCGTCATCTGTCACGTGATAGAATCTGCTTAAGGAAGACGCACATTCGCGCATTCGCAGAAAAGGGTTGGAATCCTCGGCAACCTCGAGCCCGATTGTAAACACGATGATCCGGTCATCCTGTTTGGCAGCATTACATATGTCTTCCAGGCGGTCATCACCCTCGGCACCGTTTATAGAAGCATCATTGTCTATATCGGAACGCCATGCGTCCAAATTTCCTTCCCAGAAATCTGCGTTTTCCTGGGTGTTCCAAGGGTCGGTTTCGTTGACGTTATAATTGTCCTCATCAGTGTCCATAACCCTATGCAAGGTATTCTGGCCATCGGTCATCAAAATGATAAACTTTGTGGCAAGCTCATCATCCCATGCAGCGGGACGGCCAGCAAAAAGAGGGTTTACCTCTCCATCGCCAATCATGGAAGTAACAACCGGCTGCGTCGTCGGATCAAGCAGCGCCGCACCCCATTTCATTCCGGCCCAGGTGGCGGTGAATCCGCCGGCTTGCATATCATCAATTGCGTCGTGCAAATCGTCAGGATCATTGGAGAATGCCAAAATTGATGAACCTCGCGGGCATTCATATATGCCGGCAACCCAAAGCATATAATTCTGTGCCTGTTCGTATGAATCAGTGGGCAATAAGCTGGTGGTTTCAAAATCCTCATCTTCGAATTCAAAACATTGAGAGTAACCATGCCACTGATTCAAATTATAATAGCTTGACAAGACAGGGCCAACATTAACCGCTGCCTCAAACGGAACAAGCGAAATCGATGTATGGTCTATTGTGTCGTCATTGAGCATTAAATCAACAAAATTGTTTGCGGCATTGCGCAAGGAGATTATTCGACCACCACCCATTGATCCGGAATTATCAAGGATCATCGAAATTTCAACTTTGTTACGCGTCACTGCGGCTACGGCGGCGCCTGAAACGTTTAATGAATTAATACCCGCAAGTTTCAAGAAAAACGTATCAATATCATAGCTGCCGGTAACCGAAATACGGCGCGAACGCTCGGAAATACTCGACACAACATTGATCTGGGGGTTGCGGCGCGCCAGCAAAGAGTTTGACCGTAGATAGGATTTGACCCGCTCCGTCAAAAAGACATCTCGCTCTGCCTCGGTGGTGCCCTCGTAATCAGCAATATCAAACGATGCGGATGCCAGAACGCCCCTGTCCAGCGCATCTTGCAGCTCGGCGCGTTCGGATTCATGATACATAAAATCAATGCCCATGCCCCCGCCAACAATCATGGTTAGAAACATTACCAGAACAAATGCGGAAATTGCGCCGCCTTCGTCGTCTAGATACCGTTTGGATTTTAATAGTCGCATGAAGACCTCGCAATTTAAGTTCGTTAGCGCCAAGTGCGGCAGCCTGATAAGTATAAAATTAGTAAAAAAATCAACTCGACATTACACCGGATAAAATAACTTTTCAATTGGCAATAAGTATTTAACCAGGAAACTATAATCAACCGGCACAATTACCCACCTACTTGAAGATCAGGGCGTAAAAGGCAATAAAACATGCCCAAAGCACAAGATTACCGCAAGTAATCCAACCCGGCCATACCTTTAGATCACGGCTCGGTGATAAAAAGGCGGCAAGAAACCAGACAAAAATTCAAAAAATTGTGTGAAAAACCAACTGATTCGGCCATGGGGGCTACATAGCATATTTGCTGTTATTGGTTAACTACGGCCAAATAACCGTTCAATATCGCTAAGGGCCAGTTCAACATAGGTGGGGCGGCCGTGATTGCACTGGCCGGAATGGGGGGTTGCCTCCATTTCGCGCAACAATGCATTCATTTCGGGTGCAGCCATGCGACGGCCCGAGCGGATCGAACCGTGACAGGCCATGCGGCTAAGAATCGCGTCGATCCGGTCTTTGACAATGGCGCTGGTGCCGCTGTCGGAAAGCTGGTCACAAATATCCGAGATCAGGTTTTTGCAATTGATCCCGCCTAAAATCGCCGGGGTTTCGCGCACGCAAACCGCCTGTTCGCCAAATGGCTCGATCACCAGCCCCAGACCTGCCAGATCAACAGAAATATCCATCAGGCGGTTATGGTCATGTTCGGATAATTCAACAATTTCCGGAATCAGCAAAACCTGCGAGGCAACGCCTTTGTCCTGCATCTGGGTTTTCAGGCGCTCATATACCAGCCGTTCATGGGCGGCGTGCTGATCAACGATGATCATGCCGGTTTTGGTCTGGGCTATGATATAATTTTCATGCAATTGCGCCCGCGCCGCGCCCAGTGGCAGGTCTGTTGGGTCATTTTGCTCAAGCTCGGGCGTGGGTTCCACCCGCCCCGATTGCCAGCTATCCGCCTCGGCAAAGCCGCCTGTGGTGACCGGTGGCGGCACATATTGGTGGTTTTGCGTGCTGCGTTGATATTGGTAAACCGGCGCTTGTGGCCGCATGGCATTTAATGTTTCCTGCCCGACCGTGCCCGATGCCCGATGCCCCGAGCCAGCCAGCGCATGGCGCAACCCCGAAACAATCAGCCCGCGTGCCAATGCCGGGTCACGAAACCGCACCTCGGCTTTGGCGGGGTGGACATTCACATCAACCTGTTCAGGATCACAAGATAAAAACAAGGCCGCAGCCGGGTGGCGACCTCGGGTTAACACATCGGAATAGGCAGCCCGCAAAGCCCCGTAAAACTGTTTGTCGCGCACCGGACGGCCATTGACAAAAAAGAATTGCGTCACCGCCGCACCGCGCGAATAGGTCGGCAAGGCCGCAAATCCCGACAGTAAAATACCGCCGCGCTCGG
>JAKITE010000124.1 GCA_021648225.1 Paracoccaceae bacterium | reverse complement strand
ATGTTATGCAACAGCAAACCGGCATTCTTTCAAACGAGGAAATCGCGGCTTTGGCGGCGTATTTCGAGACACTTGAATAATTAACCAAACCTAAATCACCTGAAGGGGAAGAACTATGAAACTAGACAGACGCGGATTTCTGGGCGCAGGGGTGGCAGCTGCCGCAACCGCAAGCGCGCCCATGGTTATGGCTGGCGGCCATGGCAAACCAAAAGTTGTTGTTGTTGGCGGTGGCGCAGGTGGTGCAACAGCCGCGCGTTATATTGCCAAAGACAGCGGCGGGGCGATTGATGTTACCCTGATCGAACCCACACGCACTTATTATACATGTTTCTTTTCGAATCTGTATCTGGGCGGGTATCGTGATATGGCATCGCTGGGCCATTCTTATGGTGGTTTGGCGTCGCAGGGCATCAATGTTGTGCATGACTGGGCCATTGGCGTTGATCGGGATGCAAAAACCGTCATGCTTGCCGGTGGCGGTTCGGTTCCTTATGACAAACTGATCCTTAGCCCCGGTATCGATTTTCGTGACGGCGCGGTTGAAGGCTGGGACTTGTCCTCGCAAAACGCAATGCCACATGCCTATAAAGCCGGTTCCCAAACCGAGCTGTTAAAATCACAAATTGATGCAATGCCGGCAGGTGGCACCTTTGCAATGGTTGCGCCGCCTAATCCTTTCCGCTGCCCTCCCGGGCCATATGAGCGGATTTCGATGGTCGCGCATCATTTGAAAAACAACAATCCAACTGCCAAAATCCTGATTCTGGATCCGAAAGCCAAGTTTTCCAAACAGGGTTTGTTCCAGGACGGTTGGGCGCGCCATTACGGAAATATGATCGAATGGGTTGGCCCGGATTTTGGTGGCGACATGGTTTCGGTTGATCCGGGTGCTATGGAGGTCAACATTGATGGCGAAGTCACAAAAGTAGACGTTTGCAACGTGATTCCGGCAATGAAAGCCGGTAAAATTGCCGAAATTGCCGGTGTTACCAATGACGCTGGCTGGGCACCGGTTGATCCGCACACAATGGCCAGCCGCGAAGATGGCGATATTTATGTTCTGGGCGACAGCGCGCAACAGGGTGATATGCCGAAATCCGGCTTTTCAGCCAATAGCCAAGCCAAGGTTTGCGCTATGGCGGTTCGCGGTGCATTAACCGGTTCGGCCACGTTTCCGGCGCGATTCTCCAACACTTGCTGGTCATTGATTGAAACCGATGACGGTATCAAGGTTGGCGCATCTTACGAGGCAACCGACGAGAAAATCGCCAAGACATCCGGCTTTGTCTCGCAGGTGGGTGAAGATGATGCAACCCGCGCTGCTACCTATCAGGAAAGCATCGGCTGGTATGACGGCATCACTGCTGACATGTTTGGCTGAAAATACGGGCAGGTTAACCCCTGCCCTAAAACAAAAACGGCGGCAGAGTTTTCTCTGCCGCCGTTTTCAATTCCGGTTTTGAAAGATCTACTCGATCAGGGAAATATCGCTGGCGGATTCTTTGCCGTTGCGACCGGTTTCCATTTCAAAAGTAACTTTTTGATTGTCGTTCAAGCCATTCAGGCCTGCGCGCTCAACAGCAGAAATATGCACAAACACATCTTTGCCGCCATCATCGGGTTGAATAAAGCCATAGCCTTTAGTGCCGTTGAACCACTTGACGGTGCCAGTTGCCATCCGTCTTCTCCTTATATTAGACCACCCACAGGATGCGGTGGCTTGGTGCAGATAGGGTCTTAATATTGTTACCGACAGTCTGCATAAGGCGTCAGCGGAACGCGTGAAAGACTCACTTCACACGCGCAATTACACCGAAGTAATCACAGAAAGCAAGGTTTTTGACGTCAAAAGCCGTATTTTTGCCGTATTTTCATTACGCGACTAAAATAGCACGAAAATCATTCACATTGGTGCCGGTCGGGCCGGTTTTGAACAAGTCTTTGGCTGCATCCAAAGCATGCCATGCATCGTTATTTTCAAGCAGTTTAACCGGATCAAGCCCTGCATCACGAATTTTCTGCGCGGTATTTCCATCGGCAAATCCGCCTGCATTATCTTCGGAGCCATCAATGCCGTCGGTATCGGCTGCCAAACAGGTAATGCTTGCGATCCCGTCAATTTCCATCGCAAAAGACAAAAGGAATTCGGAATTGCGCCCGCCTTTGCCATTTCCGCGCAGGGTTACGGTGGTTTCTCCGCCTGACAAAAGCAAAACCGGCTTTTCAAATGGCTGGTTATTCTGTGCGATTTCACGGGCAATGGCGGCGTGCATTTTTGCAGATTCGCGCGCTTCGCCCTCGATCGAATCCGACAGGATCACACAGTTTACGGGCGCGGCCTTTTGCGCGGCCCGCAGGGATATTGCGGCAGATGCAATCACATGTATTTCATTTTTGGCAAAAACCGCATCATCGGGGTTGGGCGCATCGGCATTGGCACTGTTCAGGTGATCAAGAATGGCTTGTGGTAAATCCAGCCGGTATTGCTGCACAACCGCCAATGCGTCTTTGCGTGATGCATGATCCGGCACCGTGGGGCCGGATGCAACAAAAGCCGCAATATCCCCCGGAATATCGGAAACCACCAGCGTGATAACCCTGGCCGGTGCCGCCAATGCGGCCAGCCTGCCGCCTTTGATGTTTGACACATGTTTACGCAAAACATTCATTTTAGAAATCGGCGCGCCGGAGGCCAGCAAAGCCTTGTTCATGGCAATTTCATCCGCCAGTGAAATACCGTCTGGCGGGCAGGGCAGCAAGGCCGAACCACCACCGCATATCAATGCAATCACCAGATCGTCTTTGGTCAGGCCTGTCACCGCTTGTTGCAAACGCTTGCTTGCGGCCAGCCCTGCTTTGTCGGGCACAGGGTGCGCGGCCTCGATCACCTCGATGTTTTTGCAATCCGCGCCATAACCATATCGGGTGACCACCACGCCTTGCAGCGGCCCATCCCAATGGGTTTCTACTGCCTGCGCTAATTGCGCCGCGCCTTTGCCCGCGCCAATGATAATGGTGCGGCCTTTGGGTTTTTCAGGCAGAAATGCCGCGATGGAATTATCCGGTAACGCGGCGGAAACGGCTGTGTCAAATAATCCGGTTAGAATTTCACGCGCGTCCATCAGCTGTTTTCCTGCAAAACCTGACCTGCCAGATATAGCGAGCCACAGATCAGTATCCGCGCATTCGGGTTTGACGATTCGATCTGCTGCACTGCCCAAAGCACGTCTTTGGCAATCACCGCATCCATGCCTGCTGCCTTGGCCGCGGCTGCGGTTTCTTTGGCACTCAGGGTTGCGGCTTCGCCTTTAATCGAAACCGTATAAATCCGGTCAACCAAGGGTGTCAGCGGGGCCAGATAGCCACCAATATCTTTGGTATTCAACATGCCGCAAATCATAAACAAAGGCCGATCTGATAACCGCTCGAGCGCCTCGGCAATGGCCAGCCCCGCCGCAGGGTTATGGCCGCCATCCAGCCATAATTCAGCCTGACCGGCAGCCTCCACCAGCGGGCCGGCTTTCAGGTGCTGCATCCGCGCAGGCCAAACCGCGTCTAATACCGCGGCCTCACAAGCGGCGTCATCCATACCCAGCACCCGCAATGCGGCAATCGCGGCACCGGCGTTTTGCACCTGATGCGCGCCAATCAATGCGGGCAAAGGCAGGTCCAATAATCCTGATTCATCCTGAAATACCAACCGCCCGTTTTCTTCCCATACATGCCAATCCTGACCATGCACCAATAAACGCGCGCCAACTTTGACGGCCTCGGCCTCAATCACCGCCAATGCCGCGTCACTTTGAGGGCCAACAATGCAAGGCACGCCGCGTTTTAGAATACCGGCTTTTTCACCGGCAATTTCCTCAATGGTTTCGCCCAGATATCCGGTATGGTCAATCGACACAGGGGTGATGACGCAAAGCCGCGGGGTCTCGATAACATTGGTCGCATCCAGCCGCCCGCCAAGCCCGACCTCCAGCAATGTATAATCGGCTGCTATGCGGGAAAATGCCAGAATGGCAGCGCAGGTGGTGATTTCAAAATATGTGATGGTTACATCGCCATTGGCCTGTTCGCATTCGGCCAGTATTTCGGTCAGATATGGCTCGGAAATCACCTGACCGGCCAGCACGATACGTTCGTGAAACCGCGCCAGATGCGGCGAGGTATAGGCATGGACAGATTTTTCCGCCGCTTCCAGACCGGCGCGGACCATGGCCTGGGTTGAGCCTTTGCCATTGGTTCCGGCAATATGGATCACCGGCGGCAAATGCCGTTCAGGATTGCCGAGCGCCGCCAGCAAACGCCACATGCGGTCCAGCGTCAGATCCATGATTTTAGGGTGTAGCGACATCATCCGTTCCAGAATGAGGTCGCTATTCTGGCTCACGCTTTGGCCTCTTCCGGTTCGGAAACCTCAACTTTGGGTTCCTCATCCGGCGCAGGCAGATCACCGGCAATCGGTGGCGTTTCTTTCATCAACATGCGTAAAATAGAAACCAGCTCGGCTTTCATTTTCAGCCGGTGGGTCACGCGGTCCAACATGCCGTGATCCAGCAGATATTCAGCGCGCTGGAACCCTTCGGGCAGTTTTTCACCGATGGTTTGTTCAATGACGCGCGAACCGGCAAAGCCGATCAGGGCATTGGGTTCGGCAATATGAATATCGCCCAGCATGGCATAAGACGCGGTAACCCCGCCGGTGGTCGGGTGGGTTAGCACCACCACATAAGGCAGGCCTGCCTCTTTTAACATTTGCAGTGCTACGGTGGTGCGGGGCATTTGCATCAGCGATAAAATGCCTTCTTGCATGCGCGCACCGCCTGCCGCGGAAAACAGCACCAGCGGGCATTTGCGCTGCACGGCAGCCTCGGCGGCGGCGATGATGGCATTGCCCACATACATGCCCATAGACCCCCCCATGAATTTGAAATTCTGCCCTGCGGCGATGATTTTCAAACGGCCAATGTCGCCCTCGGCCACCAGCATTGCGTCATGTTCATCGGTTTTTTTGCGGGCCTCGCGCATCCGGTCGGTATATTTTTTCTGGTCTTTGAAAGTCAGCGGATCCATCACGGCATCCTCCACCGAAATCTCGGTAAATATGCCACCGTCGAACAAGGCCTCAAAGCGTTTGCGCGGGTTGATATGCATGTGGTGATCACAATTGGGGCAGGTGTTCAGGGCATCCGCCAATTCGCGGTGAAACAGCATGGTGCCGCATTCGTCACATTTGGTCCACAGGTTATCCGGCACTTCGCGACGGGAAAAAAGCGAGTTTATTGTGGGTCGGACGTAGTTTGTAATCCAGTTCATTGGTATTTTCCCTGTTGCTGCTCTGGATTAAATAAGCTGACCCATAGGGAAATGCAACATTCAACGGCGTTTGCGTATCACCAAAATATAGATCAGGTATGCAGCCGCCATTGTTATCAGGGTTATCAAAAACGCTTGTCGTGCCTGTTCGGGGTTTTGCAGATCAATATCGCGTAAAAACAGACTAAGGGAGGAGAGCTGCCCCGAAGTGCCGAAAACCAGCAGCAACACAAAATTATTGGCAAAATGCAGGGCAATGGCATAGCTGAGATTGCCGGTGCGAATGGTGATATCCGCAAGGATAATGCCAAACAAAATGGCGATGAGCACCACCAGCCAAGCATTTTCGCCGTAGGTTTCAGGGTTATAATGCAGCAGGCCAAATAATGCCGCTGGCCCCGGCCACCAGATCCATTTGTTTTTGAAATGGGTGGCGAATTGTTGCAATAAATAGCCCCTGAAAATCACTTCCTCGGTAAAAGCCTGAATGAAAATCAATATGCTGGCCGGTGCAGCCCATATCAGCCAGTAAACTATCCGAGTCTGTTGTCTGGTATCACCGCGCAAAAACCCGGGAATTGCCAGCAAAACCGACACAAGCACCACCACAAACAGAATTATGAAAAACGCCCGCCAAAGTATTTTGCGGCTGGGCGAGATCAGCAATGCAACGCCGCGACCATGCACCAGATAGAGGCTTAGCGCAAAAGCCATCAGAACCAGCGGAAAAACCGCGAGCGTAAGAATTACCGCCAGTTGCGGCGGGGTTTGGCTGGTTTCACTTGTTAAAAGCGTGGTAATATATGTTGCAATCGCAGGTGCAAAATTTGCAATCAGCAATAACAACCCCAGAAAAATCAATATCACCAATGCCGTGCGCCATGGCTCCGGCTGTCGCGCAGCGGCGGCGATATAGGCCTTGAATTTGGGATTTTGCGCGGGAAACATGCCTGTCCTTTCGGGATTCATCGCAACCGTAAATCGTCAGGTAAACAACCGCAATGCTTGAGGTTTTATCAGCGTTTTGATAAACAGAAGATTATTGCCCGTTGCGGGCTTTGGCTTGGGCGGGAATGATGGCATTGGCAAAATTTCGGGTTGTTCTGGTTTTAACCATAGGGGCGGTGCTGTCAGCTTGCGGGTTTTCCCCGACCGAGGGTATCCACCGCGAAATCACGGTCAAATCCGGCGGGGCGACCGTGGTTATTGCCGGTCCCGCAGGGTTTTGCATTGACGAGCGCACGGTTGACCAATCCCGCGCCGGTGCTTTTGTGTTTCTGTCCGATTGCGCCATGACTGAAAATTCCGGCCCGACCATTGCGCGGGTGCCCATTTCTGCGGTGCTGACCGCCTCGGTTTCCAATAGCGGCTTGCCCGGTGTTGAACAGGGGCTGGACGGCGCGCTGGCAGATTTGCAAGGCTTTCTTGAAACCCCGATCGGGCAGGTATCCTTGGGCAAAAGCGGCAATATGAACACCATTTCGGTGCTGTCGCTATCGCGCACTGAAAACGCGGTGATTGCATTTGTCGAGGATACCACCATCACCAGCACAACCGCCGAATCGCCGCGTTTTTGGCGGGCATTTACCGAAATTGGCGGGCGTTTGGTGGCGCTTTCAGCGACGGGGTATAACCGTAATGATCCCGAACAAGAACGTATCGGGCAGATTATGATGGCCTTTATTGCCAGCCTCCACACTGCTAACCCCAAGTAAAGCCAATATGCAAAGGGGTGACAATCCGGTCGAATTGGTCAAAACTGCTGTTGCAAACAAAAAGGCTAACCAATGACCGAATTTCCGCACCTGCTCGCCCCGCTTGATCTTGGCTTTACCACATTGAAAAACCGTGTGCTGATGGGGTCAATGCATACAGGGCTGGAAGAAGCCGGAGATTGGAACCGCGTTGCGACCTTTTATGCCGAACGTGCAAAAGGCGATGTTGGTCTGATTATTACCGGCGGTATGGCCCCTAATCTTGAGGGCGCAGTGCTGCCCGGTGCGGCCGGGTTATTCAGCGAAAAAGACATTGAAAACCACCGGATTGTCACGGATCGGGTGCATGATGCGGGCGGCAAAATAGCCATGCAAATTCTGCATGCGGGGCGCTATGCCTATTCGCCTGATTGCGTGGCACCCTCCGCGATCAAGTCTCCGATTTCGATGTTTACCCCCAAAGAACTGGACGCGGCAGGCATTGAAAAACAGATATCCGATATGGTGATTTCAGCCGAGCGCGCCCAAAAGGCCAGGTATGATGGCGTGGAAATCATGGGGTCCGAGGGGTATTTTCTGAATGAATTTCTGGTAACCCGCACCAATAAACGCACGGATAAATGGGGCGGCAGCTATGAAAACCGCATGCGCCTGCCCATTGAGGTGGTGCGCCGGGTGCGCAAGGCTGTTGGCCCCGATTTCATTGTGATCTATCGTCTGTCGCTGATTGATCTGGTGCCCGAAGGGTCCACTTGGCAAGAGGTCGTGCAACTGGCCAAAGCCATTGAGCAGGCGGGCGCGACCCTCATCAATTCGGGCATTGGCTGGCACGAGGCCCGCATTCCGACCATCGCCACATCGGTGCCGCGCCGCGCTTTTGCCTGGGTGACCAAACGCCTGATGGGCGAGGTTTCCATCCCGCTAATTACCTCCAACCGGATCAACACGCCGCAAGTGGCTGAATCGGTGCTGGCCGAGGGCTGCGCCGATATGGTTTCGATGGCGCGGCCATTTCTGGCGGATTCGCAATTTGTCGCCAAGGCTATGGCTGGAAATCCGGATGCAATCGCGCCTTGTATCGCCTGCAATCAGGCCTGTCTGGACCATACTTTTGCAATGAAATTAACCACTTGTCTGGTAAATCCCCGCGCCTGTTATGAGACCGAGCTGGAATATTCCGCCACAGAAAATCCCAAAAATATTGCCATTGTCGGCGCAGGGCCAGCGGGGCTTTCCACCGCGATTGTTGCCGCAGAGCGCGGGCATAAGGTGACAATTTTTGACGGGGCTGATGAAATTGGTGGCCAGTTGAATCTGGCCAAACAAGTGCCGGGCAAAGAGGAATTTTTTGATCTGGTCGATTGGTATCAGCACAAGGTGGAGGTGCTAGGCATTACCCGAAAACTGGGCCGCTTTGTAACCGCTGATGATTTGACGGGTTTTGACGAAGTTGTTGTTGCCACGGGCGTTTCGCCGCGCGACCCACAGATTGAAGGGCAAGATAACCCCAATGTTCTATCCTATATCGAGGTGCTGCGCGGGGCAGAGGTTGGCAAAAATGTTGCCATTATCGGCGCGGGCGGCATCGGCTTTGATGTGGCGGAATTTCTGGTAACCGGCGACAGCCC
>JAKITE010000123.1 GCA_021648225.1 Paracoccaceae bacterium | reverse complement strand
AAATGTTTATCGGCATGCGAGAGCAAATTTCACCAACCATTCTGGCAGTTGCCACGCTGATGGTTGCCATTTCGATTGTGCTGCTAACCACCCTTGAATTCCTGCGCCGGCGTTCCGAAAAATTACGTGGATTAAGCCCGGGCTGATCGGTGCCAGCGCACTGGCACAGCCAATTTCCGCATCATCCCGATGTGGTGCAAAATTTTATCTGTCGCAAAGGCAATGACGCAATTCATTCGCAAAACTCAGTTGATTTTGCAGGAACGCAGATTCTATTCGGGCGAAATTGACGGGAGTTTTTGGCAGACAATCAGGTGCTGCCATGGCTGCGTTATGCGTTTGTAGTTGGCAAGGGAAATAATTTTTATGCTTTGAAATGACAAAGCCACGGGCCAGCACTTAATTCAAAGCGTTCAAGGTTTTATCCAGCTTTTCCACCATCTCGTCGATATGCTTTTCCTCGGCAATAAACATCGGGGCCAGAATGGCGGTGTCGCCGGTGAATTTGGCGTGCAGCCCGTTCCAGAACAGGTTTTTCTGGGCCTCGCTGCCACGCGCACCGGGTTTGCCGTTTGAGCGCAGCTCCAGCCCCGCCATTAAGCCGATACCGCGAATATCGCGCACCTTTGGGTGGTCGCGCAGCGAATAGATTGCATCAAGGAAATAGGGCGATAGGGCCTCGGCTTGTTGAAACAGGCCCTCGTCTTCATAAAGCTCCAGCGAGGCCAGCCCAGCCGCGCAAGCCGCAGGGTGGCCAGAATAGGTATAACCGTGGAAAAACTCTATCGCGCCGGGGGCCGCTGCATCGGTAATGGCGGCGTAAATGCTATCTTTGACAGCCACCGCACCCATCGGAATTGACCCGTTTGTCAGGGCCTTGGCCATGGTCATAATATCCGGTGTCACACCAAAAACATCAGCTGCAAACCGCCCGCCTATCCGGCCAAAACCGGTAATCACCTCGTCAAATACCAGCAAAATACCGTTTTCATCGCAAATCTGGCGCAGCCGTTCCAGATAACCTTTGGGCGGCGCAAGGCTGCCGGTTGACCCCGCCACCGGTTCCACAAAACACGCAGCAATCGTTGTGCCGCCATAGTTATCCACAGCGCGCTGCAAATCATTGGCCAAGTCAATGCCGTTTAGTTCCGGCTGGCCGCGCACCATTAATTCATCAGGGTTCCAAGTATGGCGCATATGCACGATATTTGGCATCACATCTTGAAAGGTTTTGCGATTATTCACCAGCCCCGACAGGCCAACACCGCCGATATTTACGCCGTGGTAAGCCCGTTCGCGTGACACATAACGGTGCCGGTCCTCACCCATCGCAGAATGATAGGCCATGACGGTTTTAAGGGCGGTATCAATTGCCTCGGACCCTGAATTAACAAAAAACACATGATTGATTGGTTCAGGCAGCAGGCGCGACAGTTTTTGCGCCAAGGCAAAAGCCGCCGGATGGCTGGTGCCAAAGGCCGAAACATAGGTCAGATTTTGCATGGCTTTATGCACGGCCTCGATGATTTTGGGGTGGCAATGGCCTGCGGGGCTGCAAAATAACCCGCTTGATCCATCCAGCACCGAATTGCCGTGATGGTTGGTCAAATAATTGCCCTTGGCGCTGGTGATCAGGCGCGGCTTGGCTTTGAATCCTTTGTTGTCGGTAAAGGGAATCCAGAAATTTTCTAGTGAATTGGTCTGCATATCTTTGGCCATGATGCGATCCGATCTTGGGAAAATGTAGGAAGGACACCGCGATTGGGCAGCATTGGAATTGACAGTAGGAGGGGTTTAGGGCTTTGCTTACCCCCAGTTTCGCAATTGATTTAAGTCCAGTTTGGAAAGCCATGCCGCTTGTTGAAGATACCTTTTTTCTGGACCCGAATTTTCAGGGATCCTTGCAAAACCAGATCCGACAGATCGTGGCCAGCGCTATTTTGGCGGGGCGGTTTCAGGCGGGGGATAAATTGCCAAGCTCGCGCAAGCTGGCGTTACATCTGGGGATTTCGCGCATAACTGTAACGCTGGCTTATCATGAACTGGTGGCGGATGATTATATAACATCCGCCAATCGCTCGGGCTATTTCGTGTCGGAAACCGCGCCTACCGCGCCGTTGCCGCCCATTAACGGTGAAATGTTCAAGGACAGGGTTGATTGGAGCCGCGCCGTGCAGCGCAGCTTTACCGGTGCGAAAAAGGTCAAAAAGAAATTCAATTGGCGCAGTTATCCATACCCTTTCATGTGCGGCCAGCCCGACCCAAGCCTGTTTAATCAGGCCCATTGGCGGCTATGTGCGCTGCAAGCCTTGGGCAAAAAGGAATTTGACAGTTTAACCTCGGATTATGCGGAACAGGATGACCCGGAGCTGGTGAATTTTATCGCCCGCCACACCCTGCCACGGCGCGGAATTTTGGCGCGACCCGAACAAATACTGGTAACAGTGGGCGCGCAAAATGCCATGTGGATGGCGGCGCAGATCTTGCTTGGGGTGGGTTCCGTGGCAGTGCATGAAAACCCCGGATATTACGGCATAACCGAGGTTCTGCGCCACACAGGCTGCACCCGCCACGCAGTTGATGTTGATGATCTGGGCTTGCCGCCTGATGGTTTGCCCGATGATCTGGATGTGTTGTTCACCACCCCCAGCCACCAATGCCCGACCATGACCACCATGCCGATGCAGCGCCGCCATGCCTTGCTGCAACTGGCCCGGGAAAAGGATTTTTTGATTGTCGAAGATGATTACGAATTCGAGATGAGCTTTCTCAACGCGCCATCGCCCGCGCTTAAATCGCTCGATAAAGACGGGCGGGTGATTTACATCGGCAGCTTTTCAAAGTCGCTTTTTCCGGGGTTGCGGTTGGGATATATGGTGGCATCGGAGCCGTTTATAGAACAAGCCCGCGCCATGCGGCTGGCAATTTTGCGCCATCCTCCGGGCAATATTCAACGCACCACCGCGTTCTTTCTGGGCCTGGGCCATTACGATGCAATGATCAAACGCATGCGAAATGTTTTTAGCAAACGGCGCAAGGTTATGGACACAGCCCTGCAAAACACTTGCCTGAAAATTGCGGGGCGGGCATCGTATGGCGGCTCGAATTTTTGGGTCGAAGCACCCAAAGGCATTGACACAGAAATTCTCGCGGCGCGGCTGGAACAAAACGGCGTTTTGATCGAAGCAGGCGCACCGTTTTTTAACGGCGAGGACACACCAGATAACTTTTTCCGGCTGGCATATTCCTCGATCAAGTCTGAAAAAATTCCTGAGGGTATCCGTCTGATTGCCAATGCGATTGATGATTATTAGATAATCTGGCTTCGGTATATTTTGCTGGCTATAGCCAGATTCTAAATCTGGCCCTATTCTGTTTGAAACCTTGCCCGCATACATTGCCAAATCACTGGCAATTGCGCCCTTTACCCAAAGGATTAGACAGATGAAAATGACCACCGAAGAAGCCTTTATCAAGGTCTTGCAAATGCACGGAATTGACAATGCTTTTGGCATCATCGGTTCGGCCTTTATGCCGATTTCAGATTATTTCCCCGCCGCTGGAATAAAATTCTGGGATTGCGCCCATGAATACACCGCTGGCATGATGGCCGACGGGTTCACCCGCGCATCCGGCAAAATGACCCTTGCGATTGCCCAGAACGGCCCGGGTATTGCCAACCTTGTTACGCCGGTGAAAACCGCTTTTTGGAACCACACCCCGATGCTGCTGGTCACCCCGCAAGCCGCCAATAAAACCATCGGCCAAGGCGGGTTTCAAGAAGTCGAGCAAATGCGGATGTTTGCCGATTGTGTGGCTTATCAAGAAGAAGTCCGCGACCCCTCGCGCATGGCCGAGGTGCTGAATCGCGTAATTATGAAAGCCAAACGCCTGTCGGCCCCCGCGCAGATCAACATTCCGCGCGATATGTGGACCAAAATCATTGATATTGATCTGCCGGCAATTGTTGAATTTGAACGCCCGTCAGGCGGTGCCAATGCCATTGCCCAAGCGGCCGGGTTGCTGTCAGACGCAAAATTCCCTGTTATCCTGAATGGTGCCGGTGTGGTGATTGGCGGCGCGATCAACGCCAGCCAAGCCTTGGCCGAGCGTCTGGATGCGCCGGTTTGTTGCGGCTATCAGCATAATGATGCCTTTCCCGGTTCACATCCGTTATTTGCAGGGCCGCTGGGCTATAATGGGTCCAAGGCCGCGATGGAACTGATTGCCAAGGCGGATGTTGTGTTGGCGCTGGGCACGCGGCTGAACCCGTTTTCGACCTTGCCGGGCTATGGCATTGATTACTGGCCAACAGGGGCCAAGATTATTCAGGTGGATATAAACCCTGACCGGATCGGCCTGACCAAACCGGTTAGCGTCGGCATTGTTGGCGATGCCAGAATGGTAGCCGAACAGATATTGGAACAGCTGGCTGACAGCGCCGGTGATACGGGCCGCGCGAACCGCCAAGCCTTGATTGCCACCACCAAATCCGCATGGGCGCAAATGCTTACGTCGATGGATCACGAGGAAGACGACAAAGGCACCGACTGGAACAGCCGTGCGCGCGCCGCCAAATCCGACCATATGTCGCCACGTCAGGTCTGGCGCGCCATTCAGGCAGCATTGCCACGAGATGCAATCATCAGTTCCGATATTGGTAATGTCTGTGCAATCGGCAACGCTTATCCGACGTTCGAGCAAGGGCGAAAATATCTGGCGCCGGGCCTGTTTGGCCCTTGCGGCTATTCCTTGCCCGCCATTATCGGCGCCAAAATAGGTCAGCCCGATATGCCGGTGGTCGGGTTTGCCGGTGACGGGGCGTTTGGCATTTCGATGAATGAAATGACGGCAATAGGCCGCGATGACTGGCCCGCCATCACCATGGTGATTTTTCGCAATTATCAATGGGGCGCGGAAAAACGCAACACAACCCTTTGGTATAGCGATAATTTTGTGGGCACAGAGCTGGATTATAACGTGTCTTATGCAGGCATCGCGCAGGCTTGCGGCGTGAACGGCGTGGTGGCGACCACCATGCAAGGCCTGAGTGAGGCGCTGGATATAGCGGTAAAAACCCAGATGCAGGATGGCAAAACCACCTTTATCGAGGTGATATTAAACCAGGAAATGGGTGAACCGTTTCGCCGCGACGCCATGACCAAACCGGTTTCGGTCGCAGGGATTAGCGCCGCTGATATGGTGCCGCAAAAGGTGGTTTGATGGCGGAACCATGGATATTGGCGTTAAATGCAGGGTCAAGCAGCCTGAAATTTGTTGCTTATGATTTGTTGTTTAACCGGCTGGCCTCCGGGCAGGCCGATGGTGACGCGCCGCTTGGATTGGCACTGGAACAATTGGCGATGCATGGCGCGCCGCAGGTGGTCGGGCATCGGATTGTGCATGGCGGCGGGCGCAACAAAGCCGCGCTGCTTACACCGGAAACGCGGGCTGAAATTACGCAAGCAGCAAAGTTTGCGCCGCTGCATAACCCGGCCGCGCTGGCGGTTATTGATGCGGTTACAAAGCGGTTTCCTGATCTGCCACAGGTGCTTTGTTTTGATACTGCGTTTCACAGCGATAACCCTGCCGAGGCCACCACCTTGGCAATTCCGCAACATTTACGTGATCAAGGCCTGCGGCGATACGGGTTTCATGGCTTAAGCTATCAGTCTCTGGTGCGCCGGTTTGCAGATGAAACCAGCCAGCCCTTGCCGCGCCGTTTACTGGCCTTACATCTGGGGGCCGGGGCCAGTTTGGCAGCGATTGTTAACGGCAAAGGCATTGCCACCACAATGGGATTTTCGCCAATGGACGGCTTGGTGATGGCGACAAGGGCTGGCGCGATGGATTCAGGTGTTTTGCTGCACTTGATGGAATGTAATGGCATGAGAGCCCGTGAAATTAGCGATATGCTGAATACCAAAAGCGGCTTGCTAGCCTTGGCGGGCAGTGCATCCATGAAACAGGTGCTGGCCACCGACAGCCCTGCCGCACGGTTTGCCATTAGCCATTATTGTTACTGGGTGGCACGTCATGCAGGGGCAATGATTGCAGCCATGCAGGGGGTTGACGGGTTTATCTTTACCGGCGGCATCGGTGAGAATGCCAAGCCGGTGCGCCAAAACATTATGGCCAGATTGGGCTGGCTTGGCGCGGCAACCCAAAATACCTGGGTGATTCCCGCCGATGAGGAAGCCGAGATTGCCCGTTCAGCCGCGCAGGTTCTTGGCTGAGCTGGTCAGGTCGGTATATTGCCCCTGCGGGCGGAACCGATACAGATAACTGTCCAGCACCGCATCCATCGCCGTCGGGTCAACGCCCAGATCTGCCAGTGTTTTGGCATCGTCTGAAACCACATTATCATGCTGTAGCATTTTCACCTGATCGCGGGTTAGAACCAGCGGCACAATGCCAAGGGTTGCTTTGCGCCAAAGCTCGATAAAAAATGCGTTAATTCTGGCAATGCCAAAAGGCAGATTGATTAAAAACCGTTTGCGGCGAACGGCCCGCAACATGCGTTGCATCAACTCGCGAAAAGTCTCCACATCCGGCCCGCCGAGTTCATAGATACCGCTGGCATCGGTGTTAATGGCTGCTACGGCCGCTGCTGCAACATCATCGACATAGACCGGTTGAAACCGGCTATCAGCGCCAACCATTGGCAAGATCGGAAAATACCGCGACATGGTGCCGAATTTATTGAAAAACCGGTCCTCCGCGCCAAACATTACCGAAGGCCGCAGAATAACCGCATCGGGGATGGCAGCCGACACGGCGGCCTCGGCTGCCGCCTTGGAGCGTAGATATTTGCTATCCGATTCCGCATCCGCACCGATGCTGGAAATATGGATAAATTTTGAAATACCTGATTCGGCAGATATTTTTGCAATACGTGCGGCGCCGTCACCCTGCACCGAATCAAATTTCTGGCGGCTGTTTTCGGCCAAGATACCCACACAATTAACCACCACATCCGCGCCAGCGATGGCCGCGCGGGTAGAGGCATCATCGCGAATATTGGCCTGAATCGGAATGACTTGCCCGACCTGACCATAGGTTTGCACAAACATTGCCTCGTTAGGGCGACGCACGGCAACCCGCACCCGCCAGCCCTGATGGGCCATGCGTTGCGCGATATATCGCCCCAAAAAGCCGGAGCCGCCAAATATTGTGACCAAAGGGGGTGTGTTCATGACATGCTCCAACAAGTTTAGACGCCCCTGAATACCGCGCCGCGCGCTCGGGAACAAGAACAATTCAGTTTGTATGGCAGTTTTGTAAAAGCCCCGTTGACACCCCCCCCGCCAGCCTGTAATTCCGCGCCTAAGCGACACCTGCCCAGGTGGCGGAATTGGTAGACGCGCTAGCTTCAGGTGCTAGTATTCGTATGGATGTGGAGGTTCGAGTCCTCTCCTGGGCACCATTTACCCCGATCATAGATGAACATTTCCCTTGTAAAACAAGGAGTTTATGGCTATTCTCTACACATAGCTGAACATCGATACCCGCACAACCACATCCTTTTGCGGGTATTGTCCGCACGCCATAGAAAAGGAATTTCGTTACCACCATGCAGCTCTCTGATCTTCAGATTCGTAAGGTTAAACCAAAGGATAAGCCCTTTCGGCTTGGTGATGGTTTAGGTTTGCATTTGATGGTCAAGCCCAACGGCTCAAAGCTTTGGCAATTTCGCTTTAGATACATGGGAAAAGAGAAACTTCTTAGTCTCGGTCAATATCCTATTGTGTCATTGGCTGATGCCCGAAAGAAACGCGATGACGCAAAAAGACTGCTCGAAGACGGCACTGATCCCTCTGTCCAAAAGAAATTGGACCGCATAAATGCACAAGTGAAAGCGCGAATGACCTTCAAGGAGGTTGCTGACGAATACTATCAGGGCTTGATTGAGCGCGGCCTGGCCCCAGCTACACTGCGCAAGAAGCGCTGGCAAATTGATGATTTGGCCAAGCCGCTTCACAATCGCCCTATCGACCAAATTACAGCAGCCGAGTTGCTACACTTTCTAAAACCCATCGAGCAAAGCGGACGAAGAGAAACCACGAAAAAGTTACGTGCCACGATCTCCGCTATTTTTCGGCTTGCCATGGTGACCATGCGTGCACCGGCTGACCCATCTGCGGCCCTCAAGGACGCTCTATTGCCGCCGAAAGTAAAGGGCCGCGCCGCGATAATAGACGAGAAGGAGTTCGGCCAGCTTTTGAGGCGAATAGACGAATATAAAGGTTGGCCGGTCATCCCAGCTGCAATGAAGTTTCAAATTCTCACATGCACCCGCCCTGGCGAGGCCCGTGGAGCCAGAATGCAGGAATTTGATCTGGATGCTCGAACATGGACTGTCCCAGCTTCGAGAATGAAGATGAGGCGACCGCACTCGATACCGCTGTCGGATCAAGCCCTCAATATTGTCTTGGAAAACTGGTCCGAAATCAAAGGTGTAGAATTGCTATTTCCTTCAAAAATATCGAACCGGAAATTGCTTTCCGAAAATGCATTCAATTCAGTTCTCAGAAGACTCGGATATTCAGGTAAAGAGGTCACCGCGCATGGCTTCCGCGTAACCGTGAGCACCATTTTGAATTCTCGCGAATACAATCCAGATGTCATCGAAGCGATATTGGCGCATCAGGATACCAATGCGATAAGACGCACCTACAACCGAACCACATATTGGAAGGGTAATCCCCCCATTTTTAATGGGGTCCGCTTGTAGGATTACGCGGCTAGTTTCAGTTTCATTGCGGGTGTGATCCCGCCGATGGCCATGTTGGGCCGGTCGTTGTTGTATGTCCAGAGCCATTCT
>JAKITE010000122.1 GCA_021648225.1 Paracoccaceae bacterium | reverse complement strand
ACATCGGCACGGCCAAGGCTGAACATTGGGTATATCTCGGCCGTCCAGTTACCGATGCCTTTTATGGCGGTTAATTCAAGCACCACGCTTTCAGCGCGCTGGCTACGCAATGCTGCAAAATCAATCCTCGCCTGCGCCAGCGCTTTTGCATAGGTTGCCTTTTGGTTCGAAAGCCCGAGCCCGCGCAATACGTCATGTTCCAGCGCCAATATGGCCTCGGCAGTAATCGCCCCTGCCGTTTCCAGCCGCTGCCAGATACCGCGCGCTGCCGCCACCGATATTTGTTGCGACACAATCGCCGAAAGCAACGCCTCGAACCCGTCGGCGCGTCGCCGTAATGGCGGTTGTCCGGTCAAGGTTATCGCATGGGCAAAGCGCGGATGGTTGGCGGCCAGCCACGCAGCGCCCTCGGCAATATCCTCCATCGTTTCAATAATTCGATCAACCATGCTTTCCTCTTTTTGAATGTTTTGCAGCAATTGGCAAAAATAGCAATTGCACCCGCTGTTCAGAGGAATACAACAGCCGGATGACCACCACCAAACCTGTAAATCCTGATCGTCGCGCCATGCGTAATGTGATCGTTCTGGTCGCAGCCCAAGCCACGCTTGGCGCGCAAATGGTGTTGCATTTTGTGCTGGGCGGGCTGGCGGGGCAAATGCTGGCTTCGGACCCGAGGCTTGCCACCCTGCCCATCACCATGACCGTGATGGGGTCTATGTTCGCAGCGCCGGTTCTTGCGAGCATCATGCAAAAATATGGCCGCCGTATCGGGTTTATTATTGGCACTGCCGGTGGCGCTGGCGGGGCCAGTGTTGCGGCTTACGCGCTGTGGATCGGGTCTTTTTGGCTGTTTTGTTTTGGCGGGTTTCTGGTGGGCATATATATGGCAGCCCAAGCGCTTTACCGTTTTGCCGCCACCGATACAGCTAGTCCTGAATTCACAGCAAAAGCAATTTCATGGGTGATGGCCGGTGGCTTGGTTGCAGCTATTCTTGGCCCGCAACTGGTAAAACTTACCAATGATTTATTTTCGGTGCCTTTTATTGGTGCCTATTTCACCATGATTGCGCTAAATGGCGTTGGCGTATTTCTGTTCTTTTTCCTAGATATCCCCAAGCCGGAAAAGCCCAGCCAAGACGCCCCCAAAGGCCGCACGCGCATGCAGCTTTTGCGCACGCCAAAAATTGCAGTAGCAATGATTTGCGCCATGGTTTCCTATTCCCTGATGAATTTGGTGATGACCTCAACCCCGCTGGCGGTTGTTGGTTTTGACTATGGCACCAATGCCTCGGCGGATGTGGTGATGGGCCATGTTTTGGCGATGTATGTGCCTAGTTTCTTCACCGGCCACCTGATTAACCGGTTCGGTGCAGAGAAAATCATCACGCTTGGCCTGATCATTCTGGCTGCTGCCGGAATCGTCGCCCTAAGCGGGATTGAGTTGATGAATTTTTATGTCACGCTAGTCCTGCTTGGCATTGGCTGGAATTTTGGTTTTATCGGGGCAACAACGATGATTTCAACCGCCCATACCGAATCCGAGCGTGGCCGTGTGCAGGGCATGAATGATTTTGCGGTATTTGGCATGGTGACCGTCGCATCTTTTGCATCTGGCGGCTTAATGAACGGTAGCGGCGGCACCGCGCAACAAGGCTGGACAGCTGTAAACATGGCGATGATTCCGTTTTTGTTGTTGGCAGGAGGTGCGCTGATCTGGTTCACACTGCAAAGTAAAGGAATCGTAGGGCGGGGTTCACCCCGCCACTAAAACCGCCCCGTTATCCGGCACCGCATAAAACTAAACCGCCGCCACGCCGGCGATTCCTCCAACAATCCCGCCGCGATATGTTCGGGTTTTTTGCGCGCAGCCTGCAAAACCGCCCGCGCCCGCCAGCCTGCCAAAGCTGCCGAAAACACGGTTTTTGCCACAGGCACCGCCAACCCCGCAAGTGCTGTGTCAATCACCGGTGCAATATCCTGCGGCAAAGGTTTGCATCCCCGCACAATCAGCTCTGGCGCGGCGCGCAGCAGGTTTGCCACTCCCGCGCCGTAAGCAATATGTTTAACCGCCAAAGCATCACCGCCCAATACCCGTGCCGCCAAACCCATAATCCCACCCGAGGTCGCCATGACATAGTGATCAAACGCCGCACGATCCGCATGGGGTTCACGGTAAATATCAAACTGCCGCGCATTGATCATGTTGTCAAAAACCTCGCGCGGCAAATTATGGGCATCAATCAACGCCGCCAATGGTGCCAACACTTCATGCCCGCGCGCGCCGCGCCCCTCAAAAATATCGCCAATTGCATCCAGCCACCATTGCAACCGCATTTCAGCAATCATCGGTTCAGCACTGGCCCAAGGCGCACGGGCGATTTCAAGGTTAAACGCGTATAAAACCAGCAGCTTTTCACGGGCATCCGGTTTTGCAGCCATCGCCGCCAAATAACGATCCGGATCCCCCAAGCGGACCGTTTCAGCAAAGCTCATACAGGTTCGGCCTTTATCTCGGAAATTCGCGCGTGTGGCAGCGTATCAAACATCATCTCCCTATCCGCACCAACCCCACAAGCTGCGTCAAAAAATCGGGCGCTATTCGGCAAGCCAGAGTAAAGCCGCATAAAACAGTCAAATGCCTCAGACATCCTGCGCCCCGTCACGAATTAATTTCCAGCGGATCGCATCCAGCAAGGCCTGAAAAGACGCATCGACAATATTGGCTGAAACCCCGACGGTGGACCACCGCCGCCCTTTGCTATCCTCGCTGTCGATCAACACCCTTGTTACCGCATCCACCCCGCCATTGGTGATCCGAACTTTGAAATCCCCCAGTTTCATATCATCAATAAATCGCTGATACGGCCCCAGATCTTTGCCCAGCGCCTTGGCCAAGGCATTGACCGGCCCGCTATCTTTGCCCAGCTCATCCAGACTGTCGGACACCGACAAAACCTTTTTACCGTTGATTTTCACTGCCACCACGGCCTCGGAAAGGGTCACAACCTTGTTGGCTTTGTTTTTGCGCCGCTCCACCGTGACACGGTATCGTTTAACCTCGAAAAAATCCGGTAATTGGCCAAGAATATCCCGCGCTAGCAGCTCAAAACTGGCCTGCGCGCTATCATAGGCATAACCGTTGTCTTCGCGGGTTTTTACCCTGTTCAAAATATCGTTCAGGCGCGGATCGGATTTTTCAACCACAATCCCCGCACCGGCCAGCCTTGCGCACAGGTTGCTTTGTCCGGCTTGATTGGACATCGGCACCAGCCGCGCATTGCCTACGGTTTCGGGGGGGATATGTTCATATGTGATCGGGTCTTTCAAAATGGCCGATGCATGCAACCCCGCCTTATGCACAAAGGCCGAAGCCCCGACATAAGCCGCACTCGCATTGGGCACACGGTTCAAAATATCATCCAGCATACGCGAAAGCCTGGTAAGGCCGGAAATATCTGTAACGCCAATATCATAACGGCTAGCATAGGGTTCTTTCAGCATCAATGTCGGGATCAATGCGACAAGGTTGGCATTGCCGCAGCGTTCCCCCAACCCATTCAAAGTGCCCTGAATTTGCCGCGCGCCAGCATCCACGGCTGCCAGAGAATTGGCCACCGCATGTTCGGTGTCATTATGGGTGTGAATGCCGATATGATCACCCGGCACGCCAGCGCTGATCAGGCCGTTTACGCCGGATTTGATGTCCTCGGGCAGCGCGCCGCCATTGGTATCACACAGCACCACCCAGCGCGCGCCGGCCTCATAAGCTGCAAGGCAGCATTTTATGGCGTATTCAGGGTTGCTGCGGAAGCCGTCGAAAAAATGCTCGGCATCAAACAGCACCTCGCGGCCAAGGCTGCGCAGATGGGCGATGCTAAGGATTATGTTTTCGATATTGGCAGGCAGATCAATGCCAAGCGCGGTGGTAACATGGAAATCATGGGTTTTGCCAACCAGACAAATCGCGGGGGTATTGGCGTTGGCAACCGCAGCCAGCACCTCGTCATTGGCAGCCGAGCGCCCTGCCCGTTTGGTCATGCCAAAAGCGGTGAAAGTAGCGTTTTTCAGCTTGGGTGGAGCATCAAAAAATTCACTATCCGTAGGGTTGGCCCCCGGCCAGCCGCCCTCAACATAATCAATGCCAAGCGCGTCAAGCGCATGGGCAATGCGGACCTTATCCTCAGCCGAGAAATCAACGCCATGGGTTTGTTGACCATCGCGCAGGGTGGTGTCGTAAAGGTAAAGACGTTCAGTCATGATATTCTCCGTAGGGTGCGTGGTTTCCACGCACCGATCCCGCGTTTGGCCAGCGGTGCGTGGAAACCACGCACCCTACAATGGTTCGACCGGCTGACCTGTGTTGGGGATGGGGTCATGTCAGGTCCACTATTTTGCCAGAGTCAAAATCTGGCCCAGCTTCGAGCTTCACGCCTTCTTTCGACATACTTACTTTAACACCTGCCTCGGTGAGTGCCTTTTTCATTTCATCCAAAGCCGTAAAATCTTTAGTGTCCATAGCCTCATCACGTAGCACTAAAAAGCGATCTTCATGCCAGCTAAAATCATAATCTCCAACAAACCACTCGCCCAGTTTTAGAGAGAGCAAACCCAGTAGCTGTGCGGACCCTAGGAATACAGATTCTGCTTTTATCGTTGCATCTGCATCTTGATACGATTTCGTATTCATCCAACGCAAAAATAATACGCCAAGTTCGTAGATAGCCTTGGAGGTGTTTAAGTCTTGACCAAGAGCACTTATAAAATCGGGATGAGGTTCCGATGGCTTGGCACCAGTAAGATACTCTCTCCATTTGTAGAGTGTTCCTTTGGCTTCTTTCACCTTGCTCGAAGTCCAGTCCATCGGCGACCGATAATGCGTGCTTAACAGCACAAACCGTATCACCTCCCCCGGCACACCCTGATCCAGCAAATCCCGCACCGTAAAGAAGTTCCCCAAACTCTTAGACATCTTCTTACCCTCGACCTGCAACATTTCATTATGCAGCCAATACCGCGCAAACTCCCCCGAAGGCTTGGCGCAGCAGCTTTGGGCTATTTCGTTTTCATGATGCGGAAATTGCAAATCAAGCCCGCCACCGTGAATGTCAAAAGTCTCGCCCAGCAAGTCCAGCGCCATGGCCGAGCATTCAATATGCCAGCCTGGACGGCCAACCCCCCAAGGGCTATCCCAACCGGGTTGATCGCCGCTGGAGGGTTTCCAAAGCACAAAATCCATCGGGTCGCGTTTGTAATCGGCAATCTCTACCCGCTCGCCAGCCCGCATGTCTTCCAGTTTACGGCCCGAAAGCGCTCCGTAAGCATCGTAAGAATTCACATCAAACAACACATGACCTTCGCTGGCATAGGCATGGCCGCTGGCAATCAAGCCCTCGATCATCTTCACCATCTGCGGAATATATTGCGTGGCGCGCGGTTCATGCACAGGGCGCAATGCCCCCAGCGCGTCCATATCCTCGTGATACCATTTGATGGTTTCATCGGTTATGTCGGTAATGCTACGCCCTGTTTCCGCCGCCTTAGCGTTGATTTTATCATCAACATCAGTGAAATTCCGCACGTAATTAACGTTATAATGCCCGTATTTATGCCGCAACAACCGGAACAGCACATCAAACACTACCACTGGCCGCGCATTGCCGATATGGGCGCGGTCATAAACCGTTGGCCCGCAGACATACATCCGCACATTATCGGGATCAATCGGCGTAAAATCCTCTTTACGGCGGGTTTTGGTATTATAAAGTTTAATGTCAGTCATCAGGTTTTCCAAACGCGGGTTTTCCACGACGGGCCTAGCATTTCATCAAAGATTTGGAAACAAAAAGAACCGCCGCAGACATAATGTCAGCAGATAATGCAAATTCCATAAGTGCAAATCGGGTTTCGCATGCCACTATTTTGTATGGGAAACCCGATAAGTCAAGTTACGTTATATCAACCGTGAAATCTTCGGCGCTATTGCCATGCCCGCAATCAACGCCGCCAGAAACACAAACAGCCCCGTGCCGCCATAGCTGATAGAAGCCAAAGACGGTCCCGGACACAGACCGGAAAGCGCCCAGCCCGCACCGAAAACCAACGAGCCTATGATCAGCTTACGATCAATTTTGGTGTTGGACACATTTGGAAACGCCCCGTTGCTAAAGCTTTTGTCGCGCCGCGCCACAACCCGCCACGCCACCGCTGTTGGCAAAATCGCGCCCCCCAGAACAAAGGCCAAAGTCGGATCCCAGCCGCCGAAAATATCCAGCCAGCCCTGCACCTTGGCGGTATCCGTCATGCCCGATGTAAACAGCCCCGCCCCGAAAAACATGCCGGCAATCAATGCCCAAAAATTTCGCATCAAATGAACCCCCAGATATGGCGGAACAACAACATGGCAACCGCCCCTGCAAACAAATAGGCAACGGTTGCCAAAATTCCCCGCAGCGATAGCCGCGAAATCCCGCATATGCCATGCCCGCTGGTGCAACCATTTGCCAATCGGGAGCCAATACCAACCAATAATCCACTGCCAACCAGCACCCAGATATTTCCGGTCAGATTGGTTTCAGGCGTCACCCAAAGCAATGTTAGAATATAGGGCGCAAAAATCAGCCCCGCGATAAAGCTAAGCCGCTCCACCATGTCTTTTCTGCCAGACCCGTCAACCAGCCCGCCCATGATACCGCTTGCGCCCATTATCTTGCCGTTAAACAATAGGAAAATCGATGCCGAAACGCCGATCAACCCCCCGCCCAACAATCCAAACCACCAGTCTTGTTCCATTTTCCCCCCTCAATTGAAACTTATATTCATTTTTCTGCATGTAATGGAGGAGGAAACAAATTAAAAGCAAAATTTTTGTGAACAGGGAAACAATACTTCACGCGTGGCAGCACGCTATTGACCTATGTGCAAAGCATGGCTAAATGCTGCAACCCGTTGGGGAATAGGTTAACGGTAGACCCACAGACTCTGACTCTGTTAGTCTTGGTTCGAATCCAGGTTCCCCAGCCAATTCCCGTATTCTGTAAACAATTGCCCCTAAAACCACCCTAATCCATCGACTTATGCAGATTTACATGGTTAATGTGCTGCGGGCGCGTCAACTCGGGCTTATCGGTTGGGTGAATTTAACTGCTTGAAGGCAACAAGACCGTTTAATATTGGGCATAACCGCCTTGTTTTTATATGAAAGTCGTGACAACCCAATGCCCTCTGCTTCCGCGTTAAAATCTGCTCCGCCTGAAGAATCACGCCCCGATCAAGCCCGCAACTGGGTTCGGATTCTGGCCAAATACCGCGAACCGAATACCGGTCGCTCGATATTCGAGCTTTCAGTCAGCATTCTGCCCTTCTTTGGCCTCTCGGCTTTGGCCTATCTGGCCTTGCCGGTCAGCTATTGGCTGGCCTTTGCCATTGCCTTGCTTAATGGCGGCTTTCTGGTGCGGCTGTTTATTATTCAGCATGATTGCGGCCATGGCAGCTTTTTTGCCAACCGGCACGCCAATAACTGGCTCGGGCGGGTTATCGGCGTTTTCACCCTGACCCCCTACAAGGTTTGGCGGCGCACCCATTCCATTCACCATTCGGCCTCGGGCAACCTTGATAAGCGCGGCATTGGCGATGTTTATACGCTGACAGTTGCGGAATTCGAGGCTTTGCCGCGCTTTAAGCGCATTGCTTACCGCGTATACCGCCATCCTGTTTTTATGTTCGGATTTGCTCCGGCGCTGTTGTTTATGGTGCAAAACCGCGTGCCGCTGAGCATGATGCGCTCGTGGGAATACTGGATGGGCGCAATGGGCACCAATGCGATGATCGCGATGATGGTTGGAATGATGCTGTGGTTTGGCGGGCTGCCCGCGCTTTTGCTTATCTTCCTCCCCACACTTTTGATGGCCGCGACGCTGGGCGTGTGGCTGTTTTACGTGCAGCACCAGTTTGAAAATGCACAGTGGGACCATGCCGATAAGTGGGAGCTGCATGAATCCGCCCTGTTGGGCAGCTCTTACTACGTGCTCCCCGGTGTGCTGCGCTGGTTTAGCGGCAATATCGGTATTCATCACGTGCATCACCTTTACAGCCGAATCCCGTTTTACCGGCTGATGGAGGTGTTGCGCGAGAACACAACGCTGGAAAACCTGAACCGGATGACCATCCGCCAAAGCCTGAAAAGCGCGCAAATGCACTTGTGGGATGAAGGCAGCCGCAAGCTGGTTTCGTTTGCCCAAGCGCGGCAGTTGCGGACGGCGTAAAGCCCCGCACTATCCCGGATCCTGACGTGGCGCAGGGCCGGTTCAGGGGGTGATGAACCGCAGTGCGAACATGGTCAGCCCGCCGGCAATCAGCGGGAGAATCAGGGAAACCCCGACCCGCAGCATGGTCAGTTGCCAACCATAAAACCCCGCCTCTAGCGGTATCCGCAGCACCGAGAGCGTGGCGAGCGAGGTTGCGTAGGTCATCAACACCGCCACCCCCACGCCTGATTTATAAAGCCCCGCAATGATCGGCAGGCCAACAATGCTGCCCCCGGGGGTGATTATTCCGGCAATCCACGCGATCCCGATGCCCTTCCAGCCGGACGAGTCCGACAGCCAGTTTTCCACCAAGCCACGTGGCAAAAGCACTTGGGTAAAGCCCGCCAACATCATGGCAATAATCAAAATAGGCATAAACCCGAGCAGCTGTTTGCCCGAGGTTTGCATCCCCTCCTTAAACGCGCCCTCGCCCTGCCAAACCGCCAACGCCATCAGGATCAGGAGGAACCCCGCCATGCCAATCGCTGTTGCTTTCATGATGATTCCCCGTGGATGCTTTCGACATA
>JAKITE010000121.1 GCA_021648225.1 Paracoccaceae bacterium | reverse complement strand
TATTTTTTTATCTTCTAGCTTCTATCCGGTGCTTTTGCCAGCACCAGAATTAGAAATAGAGGACAGTTTTTTCTTTATTGGCAATTAGTCTTTTAATAACAGAATTATAAGTGGGTTGATCGAAAAAGATTTCCGTCATAGGCTTTACCATAAGTTGCACGGGAATTTAACCCGAAGCAACACTATCAGGGAGTTGAGATGTCAGAGTTACAAGTCGAGGGCATGGCCCTTAAAAAACTGATCAAAATCGCCAAAAAAACACCGCTGCCGTTTGGCTTTAACCCAAGCACCAAAATTCCCGAATGTTATCTGGCGATGCATCGCAAAAAACCGGCAAATATTATCGGTAAAGACGCCAAAGACGAAGGCCCGGGCGAAAAATCCGCCTATGGCATGTTAGAGGTCAAGGGCAAGTTGCTGATTATAAATTGCCAGCGCGAAGTGCCCAATCTGGCAAAAATTTTCAAAAAATACCTCAAGCTGCAAAAAGTCATGCTGAATGTCGAGGTCCGCGACCATAACGGCAAAGTGCTGGAATCCGATGTTGAAGAAGGGTTGCCTGACGACCCCGAACTTGAAGGCGAAGACGGGGCGGATGCAGGGCTGGACAAAGCCGCGCTGGCCAAACGGTTGGCAGGCCTGAAAACCCGACTTCAGGCGCTTGGCAAGGATGATGTCAAAAAATTCGCCGGGCCGTTTGCCAAGGTTGTCAGCCTGTTCAAACAGGATGAGCTGGAAAAATGCGCCAGAGGCGCAGACCGGATCGAAACGGCTTTGCCAAAAACAACCGCCGACCCGCTGCTGGCCAAACTGGTGGAGCTATACAGAAAATTCGCAACGCAGACAAAAACAGTGCCCGATGCCAGCAAACGCGGCAATATCGAAAAAGCGCTGGCGCAGGCGGCAACCCACCTTAAAGCCAAAAAAACCGCCGAGGCCAAAGACCTGCTGACCAAAATCCAGAAGGCCTTGCAAAATGCAACAGGTGATGGCATCCCAAAGGCCCCACCGCTGCCCGATCCAAAAGCCATCAAGCTGTTGGGAGTGTTGAATAATTATCGCAACCAGCTTGGCCGTGTTGCGAATGAAACCTTGCGGGCCAAGCTTGCTACCGAACTCGATCAAACCGCCAAATTGCTTAAAGCCGGTGATTTGGACCAAACCACAACCCGTCTGGTAAAAATCCGCGAGGCCCTGAGCAAAGCCCTTGCCGCTGCCAAACTGACCGAACAACAAGCTGCCGAGGAAAACCGTCAGAAAGGTTTAACCGAAGCACCAAAAGAAACCGGCCAAGATGCCAAGGATTTTGAAAACTGGAATGCGGTTCACAAAGAACTATCCGACCAGATCAACACCGCATTATCCAAAGGTCTGGTTGCTGATGTGGACGGGCTGCGCAAAAACTGGAACTGGGCGGTCGCCACCGCAGCTGATAAAAAATATACCGAGGCGTTAAAACCGATCCCTGAAATCCGTAAAATGCTGGCAGCCGGAACTGCCGATGGCAAAAGCGTTTTTAACGAAGCAATCCCTGCCGATGTCAAACCTTTTGCTGAATCCCGCATCCGCTGGAGCTTTGCGCGCAGCAAAATGAATTCAGAGCTGGATAAGCTGAAAGCATCCATTCTGGATTCAGTCAAAGACGACAAAGACCTTAGCATCCAGGTATCTGACAATATGGGTGAATTGACCAAACATCTTGCCGGATTTGATGACCGGCTCGAAGACAAGCTTGACCAGATTGTCAACGAAAGTGACGTTCCCAAACGTAACACCTATAAAATCGACGCGAAAAAACTGCTGGCAGAATACCGCACAGCGCTGGAAGATGATTTTTTTCAGGAAGTCGACAAAGATAGCGGTTTTGGCACGGTGTCCATCACCGCCACCGCGCAAACCGCGCTCAAGGCGATTGAAACTGTCCTGACCTAATTTTTCAAACACGCCATTTTTTGGAAAGCAAACCATGCCCGAACTTACCACCAAACAAATCAGGTTTCTGTCAAAATATCTGCATGTCACCACCGCCTCCAAACGGTTTAAGCGTGGTCGAAAAAAACATGCGGATGCACTGGTTTATAACGACCTGATCAAAGCAAATTTCGCCAAATACGAAGCCAAAAAAGCCGAGGCAGACCTGTTGGCCGGAAATGTCAAACAGGCGATTGATCATCTGGTTGAAATGCTGGGGGCGGTTACCTTGGGCGCGGCGGTAAAAAGATGGAGGATTTTCGCGAAAAGCTGGCCTTGGCCCAGACCGAGATAAAGGGGGTAACCCGGCTGATTGCAGAAGAACACGTGATGGTAATGAAAGCACCAGATGACCAGCCGTTATTCGGGACCGGCGAAAAAAATCTGGGTGAATTCATCACCGCATTGACAGATTTGCAAAATAATTTGCCCGCCCCGCCCCCGATGCTGAATGACGGCATTCTGGGCGCGCTTTATTCGCAACGCGCCAGAATTGCGCCGCTTGAGATATTTGCCGATAACCCGTTCCTGAACGAAAAAATTGTCAAGGTTGCCTTGCCGGTTGATGAGGATGATACCACTCGTAAAACCGCGCTTGAAGATCATCAAGATGCTTGTGATTTTGCTTATGACGCCCTTTGTGATCTGATCAATCCGGTATTGAATCAACGCTCTACGCTGGATGCCGATCAGGCGGCCTCGGCCTCGGAACGGGTGATTTCCGACCTCAAAACCGCCCGGGCCGTGCCGATCACAGCCCTGATAGATGTTATCAAACAGGCAGCAAGGGGCAAAATGAATGCGCTGGCCGATGGTGGCAACGTGGTTGCCGAGCGCGAGAAAAACCGCGCCGATGAACTGGCCGCCAAAGTGATTGAACTGAACAACCAGTTAGACAATCTGGCTGACACCGTAGCAGCGCTGTATGCAGCGCAAGGCAAAGCCAAAAGCTTTAAGCAAAAGCAGGAACTTACCAAAAAATACCAAGACGCCAAGGCCCGAATGGGTGCTATGAAAGAATATATCACACGGCTTGATGCCTATGATGATGAATTGGCTTTGCGGGTTGAACGCATCACCAAAGCCGCCGATGCCGATGCAAAAGGGCTTTCACTGGTTGATGATCCAGACGCGTATATCCGCGCTGAAGGTGTGGACATTGCGCCAATGGGCGAACATGCCGAGGCCCTGCTTTTGGGCGCGCTTGATGATCAGGGCAATCATGCCAACGGCATTTATGACAACCTGCTGAACCAATTCACCCTTGCATCAAAACGGGTAACGGTTGATGTCAAACTGTTCCTCGGCGAACCGGACCTGACCGACATCAGCGCCGCTCAACTTGAAACTTTGGTCAAAATTCTCGACAGCGGCAAAGAACTGGCGGATGAAGCCGCCGCACGGATCGCTGATGCCAGAGAAACCACAAAAATCCCTGAACAGGCCCGCAAGGTGAAAGACGCCAATGCACTGTTTGGCAAAGCAAAATTCATCTTTGACGAGGCAAGAAAGCTTTATTCGGTGTTTAACGCCTCCAACAAATTTCCGCTGCCCGATGCCGCCGAAGTACCCGATAGCGACAAGAACCGCATCGGCAAAGCCCTTAAAACCGGCGCCGTTGAGCTGGATCGTTTCTGGGGCATTGGCGGCGACGGCGATGACAGCATCCGCGCCATGTTAACCGCTGCGGGGGATCAATATGAACAGGTCATTAACGGCAACCCCGATTTTGATTTCACCAGCACCGAAACCCTGATCGAGGCTTTTGAAAAGGCGCTGGATATGGCGCGCAAAGCTTTTGTGCCTGCTCCAAAAGACCAGCAAGCCAAGGAAAACGCTGCCAAAGCACGGGACGCGGTGGTAGACGGACTGTTGAACCTGTATAAAACCAAACCGCTTAAGGAAGGCGAGATTGGCGATGTGCCGCTGGACCATCTGCTGGTGGTGGAGCGCAATGGCGTAAAAGAATATCACCAGATATTAACCAAAAAAGACGACCCGAACGTCAACCGGCGCGACGATAAACACATCCCGCGCGAGGCGATAAACCTGCTGCTGGAACAAGCCACCATGCTGGAACTATTGGCCAAAAGCAACGCTCCCGATTGCGGTGATGCGATTGCCGCAGCGGTGGAAAAATGCACCAAAATGCTGGAGGGTATCGTGAATGGCGGCGATGATTTTGATTATATCGCCAAACAGATCAAAAAACATGACAGCGATCTGGCCAAAAGCTCCCTGATCAAATGGATGCCCGATACCTATCAGGCAACCAAAGTGAATTTCGAAAGCTTCAAAGAAGACTATAAAACCAAATTCCTGCCCGCAATTGGCCGGGAAAAGGTCGACAGCTTTGGCCGCAAAATTGAGCAGTTGCTGGAAAAATCCGAAAAAGTGCGTCTGGCCTATGTCGAGGCAGATAAAATCATGGTGCAGGTCGAAAAAGATTTTGCCAATGCTTCGGGTGCATCCGACCAAAACCTGACCTCCAAGCTGGCAGAAATCATTGCCGCTGGCCCGCAGGCATTGATGAATGATTATGCCCCGGCCCCCAACGAAATTGCCAATGTTGCCGAATTGATGGCCCATATGAAAAATCACTTGCAGGACATTGTTGATATTGACGCCAAGGCCGGCATGGACGGGCCGTTCAAGGGTCGCATCAAAACCGCGCGGCAATCCATGGAAACCCGTTCGGCCACCGGCATCGAAAAAGGCAAAACCGAAGCGATTGCAATTCGCGATGAAATGGCTGCCGAACTGGCCAAGCTGGACCCGTCAAAAGGGCTGCAATATCTGCAAGACCTCAGCGCATTTTTGAAAGGTCAGAGCGAGGCCGCGATTGCCAATAAACAAGCAACCGAAGCCATGCAAACAGCCAAGGCCGAGGTGAAAGCGTTTTTGGCCAAAGCCAGCGAATGCCTTAAGGGGAAAAACAAAGCCACGTTCAAGTCATATAAAGAGTATAAAACCATTTATGACTCGTTGAAAAAGCAATACGATACCGCTGGAAAAAGTTACAAATCCGAAAAAGACGTGCAGGCCGCTGTATCGGAATACAAGGATTTGCTGCCCAATGCGCGGCAATTGGCAACGGATCTGGACAAATCGACCCCCACTTGGGAGCCTGGCCAGATTATCGTAAATTTCGGAGCCTTCCAGACCACGTTAAACAATAAAATCGGCAGCGTGCGCAAGGCCGCGCTTGAGGCCTCAGAAAAAGCCATCGCGGCGGCGGCTGATGATGAAGATGAAGTTATCACCCTGACCGCAAAAGCTGCCAAAACACTGGCGCTGGCTGGCGCGGACGAGATCGAGGCGATTGTCCAATTGCGCGGCAAATTGCAAGACGAAGCCAACGCAGCAATTAACACGCCTGACGAGACATTGCGACGAAAACTGCTTGCTGCTGTGCGCGAAAAAGCCCTTGCCGAGGTCCGCCGCATCCATAACGAAACCGAAAACCACCCAGCCCTGAAAGTTTACCGCGACAACCCGTTTGTCAAAGATATTTCATGGCCGGCATTTGCAGTCAGCTTGCATGGGCTGGATGTCAAAATTCTGACTACCTTGCAGCCACGATAAAAAAACAGGAGGGGCGCATGGCTCTTAGTGATTATGAAATTGAATGGGTAGAATATATTTCCGGTAAGGAAATTACCCAAACCACGCTTGAAAAAGATACCGGGCGCAGTCAGGACAAAATGGATTTCCTGAAAAATGTGGTCGGCGATCAGCTAAGCAATGTGCGCCAAGAAATCGAAGACGCACAAAAGCTGATTGTCACGCGCACCAAAGACGCCGGGATTTTAACCGCTGCTTGGCGCAAATTAACCAATTCATCGGCTGAGAGCACCTCAGATATGAAATGGCGGGCCGAGGATTCAGACACCAATAAAGGCATTTTGTCCAATTACGAAATGCGCGCCGATGTTGAAATTGACACAATTGACGATATTGACGAACGCACCAAGCTGATCTCGGCTGAGGATATCGCGGCATTGGCCCAATCTTTTGAACGCATCAAAGAGCTTGAAAAAGCCATGAAGCTGCAATTTGACGACATGGGCGAACCGCTGTTTTCCGATGCGGATATTCGCAACGAATTATGGACCCCGCTGGTGCGCGCCGGGGTGATTCCCGATAATATGGTGCCCGATGACTATAGCGAACAGGCCATTGCCTTTAAGGGCGCGCAGGATCTTTATGCTGGCAAGCTCGGAGATTACACCGCCACCCATAACAAAACCCATGAAAAATGGAAAAAAGGCCTGAAAATAGCCAAATCAACCGCCACGGTTATTGGTTCGGTTGTGTCCAATTCTGTCACCATCGGTAACGCAACCGAGGTGGCCGATACCAAAGCCGATAACGACGCGCTTAGCAAAGAAAAGCTGAACCCGGCGACCAGCGATGCCCGCAAGGCCGAAATCGATACAGAAATCAAAGCAAACAAGGGCAAACTGTTTGAACTGGCCAATGTTTCCAAAAGCATTGATCTTGGCACCACAATTGTCACCGGCGGGCTTTCGCTAACTGAAATGGTGGTTGACCATGTCTATGCGGATAAAGAACAGGATAACTGGACCCGCTGGGCGGCAACGGTGCAAAAAGGCATAGCAATTGCGCAAAGCATTACGGTAAAATCGGTTGAATTGGGCATTCGCGGCCAATCAACCTCGGGTGGCGCAAACGAAGCCGTGATGATCAAAGGGTTAACCTGTGGCCTGAATGCCGCCTTTACCGGTGTCAAAATGGCACCAAAAATGGTCTTGATCATCAAGGAACCTAACGAATCCAAACGCTTTGACCTGCTGACCGGCATTGTCAGCGATCTGGCCGATGTGGTTGCCAATAGCATCGTTTCGGCGGCCTCTGGCATTAGCCACGGCGACACCGATGAACAAAAAGCCAAAGCCGCAGCCGAACGCGAACAGATGTCGCAAATCGCGGCTTATCTAAAAATCGGCATTCGGGAATGCGGCAATGTTCCGGCCATCATCAAGGCCTATCAAAAAGGCGATTACAACGCCATCGGCATGTTGCTGGGCGGCACCGCCTGCACCATTGCTTTTGCCGCCAGCAGTGATGCGATTTTTAATGCCATTACCACAGAAACCACCACCGAAGAAAAGCTGGCGATGACCAAATACGAAAAACTGTTTGTTCAAACCACGGATGGCAGCGATACTGGCGATGCAAAAATGGAAACAGCCGAAGACAAAGCCATCAACGCCAATCTGGAAAAAATCGCAGCCAATATGCAAAAAATCAACCTGTCCACGGTTGCCAGTATTGCCCCGCCCGATGGCGCAAAAGCCCCTGATCTGACAGACGATGAATTGCAGGCGCAAATCTCTGGAGAAATTGAGGGTAAAGAAAAAGCCAAGGCCGATAAAGCCTTGAAAAAGCTGTTAAACAGCGCTGAGGGCGCGCAAGCCATCATGGAAGACGCTGACGCGGTGGTTGTCGGGTTTGAAGCACTTTATGCCGACGCCTATCCCGATACCGGCATCACCGATCGCGACCCGGAGGTAATTTTGCGCGCCACCGAAGCCATTGATCGCGCCATGGCCAATACCAGCGCCTTGCGCCAGAAAGTGGCGCTGATCAACGGTATTTCGGGTGGTGCTGCGGGCATTCTGGCCGCACTGGTGCCCGGAACCGGCGCGGTAGTGGCTATTCAAAAAGTCGTGGCAGATATGTATGCGCTGGTCAAATGTGTCGAAATCCATAACGCGTGGGTTGACAGTATGGAGGTCGCCATGGCCGGCCAAGGCGGCAGCACCGCCGCCATCCAGAACATTCTGGAAAACGCCAAAATCCACCTGTCGCAAGCCTCGATAAAATTGATTCTTGATACCTTGAAAGCCGGGTCCGAAGTTGCCAAAATGTTTGACCCGACAGGCGCGGCAGCAATTACATCTGCCAGCGCCAGCATGGCCAGCGCTGTGGTTGAATACGGATTCCAGATGCAAAAAGAAATCGCCATTGTCGCCGGTTGGAACGCTTATAAAGAAGCCCGCGCCAACCCCAAAAACCGCAAAAAAGCCCGCAAGGCCTTGCGCCTGAACAGCACTCTGGCAAAATGCTGCATTGCTTATGGCGCGTCTATTATGGGCGACACTGCCGCCAAACAAGCCATCAAAGCCACCGGCCTTTCCATCGCGGCATTGCAAGATGACAAAGACATTTGCAAACGGCTGGTAAGCTATCTGGAAAACGAGTTGGTCGATGATCCGGTAGTATTAATGGTGGATTTCCAAAAAGGCACCAAATGGATGCCGGGCACCCCGACGCTTAACTTGGCGGTCTGGACCTCGTTTAAGGCGGCCTGCCATAAAACCGCCTCGCCTGCCCTGTCCGAAGCATCCTTGCAAACCCCCGCCATTGACCGGCTTTTGTCGCTTTTGAATAGTTCGGACATTTGGACTCGCAGTAAAATGTTCGAAAAAGCCAAAGACCAAAAAGCCACCGATGAGGAACAAGCCCTGCAAGGCATTGATATTCCCGACGCGCCTGAAAAATCCAAAGAGGCCATAGCGATGATCAAAGAATTATCCGCCTCGGTTGATTACCTCAACCGGCTGAACGACGCTTTTGGTACCTATCAACCCTTAAAGGATGGCGATGGTGGCCAGATCCATGATGAAATGCTGCCGGTTGCCAAAACATTTGCCACTCTGGCGCGGGCCTCCAGTAAAATCGCGGCCAATAATCTGGCAGTGCTGGAACAATACCCGCATATCGTGACCAAAAAGAAAGCTTCGGCTTAACCGCCAGAAACTCCCGCAGAATCAAAACTGGCCATGCCGGAATGGCAAGCCAGCGCCGATTTAACGATATTAATCGCCAATGCCGCACCGGAACCCTCGCCCAGTCGCATGCCCAGCGACAATAACGGCTGCTTTCCCAATTGTTCCA
>JAKITE010000120.1 GCA_021648225.1 Paracoccaceae bacterium | reverse complement strand
TTGGGTTGAATAACGATCGGGGCCTCTTGAATACGCAAGGTCAGGTTGCCCTGGCTAACCGCCACCCGCGAAATCCGCACATCCGCACCCAAAACAATGGTGCCGGAACGTTGATCAACAATCACCCGCGCGCGCTGTTGTGGGTCAACCTCGATATTTTCCAGCAGGCTAATCAAATGGGCAGGCGATGGCGCATTGGCAAGCGCCAGGTTCAGCCGCACCGTGCCGGAATCGGTCATCTCGGCTATTTGCACCCCGAACCGATCATTGATGGCGCGTTCAATACGGGCAGCGGTGGTGAAATCCGGGTCGCGCAGGGCCAGACGCATCTGGCGCATTTCGGTGAAATCAAAGGCAATTTCGCGTTCCACCCGCGCGCCCGCCGGAATAACGCCCGAAGTCGGCACCCCTTGGGTTACCGATGCGCCATCGCCTTCGGCCGTAACACCGCCAGCAATAACCGAGCCTTGGGCCACCGCATAAATCTGGCCATCTGCCGCATTAAGCGGTGTCATGATCAAGGTGCCGCCAAGCAGGCTTTTTGCATCGCCAATGGTCGAAACCGTGATATCAATACGCCCGCCAGCCCGCGCAAAAGGCGGCAAAGCGGCGGTAACCAAAACAGCCGCTACATTTTTTGACCGAAAATTCTCGCCAGTAACATTGATGCCCAGCCTTTCCAGCAGGTTGGTCATGGCTTCTTCGGTAAAAGGCGAATTTCGCAGCCCGTCCCCAGTGCCGTTCAACCCGACCACCAGCCCATAGCCGACCAAATCATTGCCGCGCACCCCGTCGATTTCGACAAGGTCCTTTATCCGCACATCGGCGAAAGCGTTTGAAGTTAAAAAAACGGCCATACTAGCCAGCAGAAAAACGATTTTGGATCGAATCACGGTTTACCTCAGATAGTTTTGTAATTTCAGGGTGGAGAGGCGCGATGTCATAATATACACAGCCTCCATTTGGCCTTGCAGGGCCTGAAAACGGGTGGCGGCCTCGTAAGGGTCGGCGGCAATAATGCCATTACGATTCATCTCGAATGTGTTTTTTTGCGATGCGTTAAATGCCGCTGCTTGCGAAAGCCTTTCTTCGACATGGCCAAGGCTTTCGCGCAGATCAATTACTGAATTCACTGTGGTAATTGCGCCGGTTGCCGCCGCTTGCATGATGTTCATACTGTCCAGATCACTGCCCGCATGATCGCCATTATTGGCAATTGCAATCAGCGCCACATTGCGCAATGCATCGCGCAGGGCTAATGCATCACCGCGCACCGAATAATCAATAACTTGGCCATCCGCAATTTCGGCACCGGCTGCATCCAGCCCATCGCCAAGAAAACCGGAGGTGGCAAAGCCGCCAACAGGGTTATAGAAATAATCATCCACAGCCGCAATCACGCTGGTAGAATCCGGCGCGGCAGCCGTTAAAGCAATGATATCATTATACATGCTTTGCGCATCTATCACCGCAGCGCCATCAACATTGGCACCGGCAAAAAGCGCCTGATCGCCATAGCGGCCATTGATAGCCGAGACAATACTGTCAAACGCACCGCGCGCCGAACTGGCCACCGAAAATGCCTGTTGCTGATTACCCAGATTAACCGCGGCAATCAGATCCGTGCCAAATTGCGCCACGTTTTGCTGGATTTTTTCAAGATTGAATTGCGTGGCCTCGGCCCGCGCGCTGGCGGTCGAGATTGCACCCAAACGCACATCCAGCCGTGCCATGGTTTTTTCAATGGCAAACAGGCCGGAAAGATCGCCGCCCGTGGCTTTGATCAGGTTGGATTTCAGGCCGCTTGCCACCTCGTATCCGGCGGTTTGGATGCTGGCACGGGTAGATTGGCCAACCCGCTGTAAACGCATGGCGGAGGACAGGTCGGAAACGGCTGCGGCTTTCATGTTATATCTCCAACAAGGTTTGCATCATCATATCAGCGGTGGAAATCACCCGCGCATTGGCGGCATAGGCCTGCTCAACCAGCAAAAGCTGCTGCATTTCATAATCTGTATCAACGCCGGTCATCGCCAGCTCACCCTCGCGCAGAATGTCAAACTGGCCCATTTGATAGGCGGTCTGGTCTTCTTGTCGGCTGGCATTGCCAGCAACAATGCTGGTAATTCCGGCCGCAAGGCTTGTGGCGCTGGAAAGAGTTATTACCCCGGTTCCAGCACCCGGAACCAGCTGTGCGGTCATGGCGTCAACCATGCGGCGCAACTGGCTGTCATCGCCCGCAGGGCCGGGCGCAACCGCGCCAATACCATCACGCAAGCGCCATAAATCGCCGCCTTGGGCCGGATCAACCAGCGCATTAATGTCAATGCGCCCCGCAAGGCCAAGCGTGTCTGCGGGCAGAAATGCCGCACCATTATCGGTAAACAATCCCGCAGCGCCGGGTGCCAGACTTGGGTCGGTTGCCGGATTTTGGAACCGGTCAACAATATCCTGGGCCATGGCATCAATGCGGCTATTGAATTCGGGTGCAATCACATCGCGCACTTCAAATGCGGCAGATAATGCGCCACCGTCAAGCTGCCCCGCGCCGCTGCCCATTGTAATCGGGCGACCATTTATCGAAATGCCCGACAAAGCCGTGGAGGCAAGCGTCATGTCATGGGTAATCACCGGTGTTGGTGAAAATTCCAGCACATTGGCCGCCCCATCAATCAAGGCAGCACCGTTTTGTGAATATAAAGCAACCTCGCCTTTATCGCGAGAAATCAGCCGGACAGGGATCAGGTCCGAGATTTTATCAATCAGGCGGGCGCGCTCATCCATCAGGGCGGCGGTATCATTGCTGCCCGAACCGCGAATGCGGATTTCTGTGTTTACCGCCTCGATTTGTTTCAGGGCGGAATTTACGGTTTGCACATGCCGCGCGATGGTGGCGTCTGCCTCCATGCGCACCGCGCTGGTCTGGGTTGAAATTGAATTCAGGGAATTAGCCAAACCGGAGGCATCCGATAAAAGATTGCTGCGCAATGCTTCGGATTGGGGCGCGTCGGCGGCTGCGCGCATGCTATTTTCCAGCTGCAAAACCTGTGTGGCCAAGGCGCGCGCATCACCGGGCTGGCCGAGCATTTCTGCCATCCGGGTCATGGCATCCGATTTCAGTGCCGAATTGCCAAGTTCAGCACCGGTTGCACGGCGTTGCGAGGTTGCCAAGACATCAACGGCCCGGAAAATGCTGTCAATTTTGACCCCGCTTCCGGTGCCGCCAATTACCCGCTCGGCGGTCATGACCTCACGGCGGGTATAATTTTCGTTCAACGCGTTAGCCACATTGCTGGATACGGTTTCCGCACGGCGCGAAACGGCTGTCAGCCCTGAATAGGCATTTGATATTGCTGCTGAAATACTCATAATTTACCCTCCCTTTTTGGTCAGATATCAAGCGCGATTAGCGCTTGATATTAGTGGTTTCCTGTAGCATCTCGTCTACGGTTTGAATGATTTTGGCATTGGATGAATAGGCCCGCTGGGTCTCGATAAGCGCGGTTAGCTCGCCAGCGATATCCGTAGTCGATTCCTCGCGGGCATAGCCGATGGTTTCACCAGTGGGGCCAGAACCAGCATCCCACAAAAAGAAATCGCCGCTGTCACGGGTGATCGAATAGGTTTGCGCCGACATGGCCTCTAATGCGTTGGGGTTGGCAACATCCGCCAAAGGCACCCGGAAAATCACCTTGGAAAAACCGGTATCATAATTGGCTGAAACCAGCCCGTTTGCGTCAATTTCCATACCAATAACATTACCGGTTGGCGCGCCATTTTTGGACAGGCTGATGGGTGCAAATGATGACGAAAGCTGAGTCATGCGATCATTTGAACCAATGGTGCCAATATTGATATCCACCGGACCACGGTCAAACGTCACGTTCATATCACCGGTGGCCGCATTATAAGCACCGCCAAAAACCGGTGTCACACTTAACAAAGACCCGCCAAGCGCGGTGGTGTTGTCAAATACCACGGTAAATTCAGCAATCGGCGCAGCACCGGTAGCAGAATCAATGATCTCCATTGTCCAGGTGTTGGATTGCCCGGCCCCGGGAACCTGTGGGGTAAATACCGCCGTCATAGAATTTGTGGTGCCCAGATTATCAAAATATTCGATCGACAATTCAAACGGGTCACCAGTGCCCCCCGCCTGTGTGGCCGTGGCAGGCAGGTTGATACCAAGCCCGATTTCCGTGGTCGGGTTGGCGGCAAACTGGTTATGGGTCATGTTTACCGGCACCAGACCCGCGGCGCTATCGCGTGGCAGGGCTGGAAAATCACCATTGGCATCTGCGGGCCAGCCCAGCAAAACCATACCGCTATCGGAGGTTAAAACCCCTTGCGCATCAGGATAAAATGATCCGGTGGTGGTCAGGCGCAGCGGCAAGGCTGCGCCGGTATTGGCCAGCGCCGAAGCCGGGGTCACCGGTAAAAACCCACGGCCGGTAACGGCTATATCCATAGAATTTGTCGTGCCGATCAACGAACCGTTGGCCGCCACATCACGAAAGGTCGAAACCCGTGCGCCCCCAGCGGTATAGCTGCCGACATTGCTGCCCAGCGTCATCGCCGTGAAATCTGCATCCACGCGCTTATAGCCATAGGTCTTGGAATTGGCGATATTATCGGCAATGGTTGCCAGTTTGCTGGCATTGACTTGCAGGCCGGATACTCCGGCGTTCATCGAGGAAGAAATAGTCATCAGTAACCCTTTTTGTGCTGAAATAGCTGTGGTCGATTACTGACGAGTTTTTACGTGACAAGGTTAAGAACGGGCTAACAAACAAAATTGTAACTAAATATACTTCTCAACGATCCTTTCGCAGCAGCACAATTTCTATGCGCCGGTTTCTGTATTCCGGTGCGCCTTCGCCAACAGGCGTGCGGTCTGATCCGCCGGTTAAGCGTGTGAACCGATCCGGTTCTATGCCGGCTTCAATCATCACCGCATTGGTCACCAATGCCCGCCCGCCGGTCAAAGCAAACCCGCCCAGAATAGCACCGTCTTCGGGGATTTTATCCACATGACCCGAAATAGCGATATTATTTGTTACCGCGCCAATCACCCCTGAAATCATTTCAAGCAATAGAAACATTTTTTCTGTGGGCTGGTTGGTGCCTGCTTCGAACAGGGGCGAATCCGGCAAATCAAACAGGTCTATGATCAGGCCCTCGTCGGTAATACGGGTGGCCACATGCATCAATAACGGATCTTCAACCCAGCTTTCGCCACTGTTGCCCCGAAACATATTTTCGATTTCTGTAAATTCCGCATTGCCATCGCCGGCACCGGATTCGCCCTCGCCATTGGTGGGCTCCATAACCCCGGTGGACCCGGCATTGCCGGAACGATCCTCGGAGCGCTCGCCAACCGCACCGCCAGTGCTACCGGCTTTGTCTTCTTCGGAAAAAACCGTTTCGCCACCAAACATCCCTTGCCCGCCGCCCGCCTGGCTGAATACCGGAACCCCCGGGCTGAAATATTCGGCAATGCCCTGGCGTTGTTCTTCGCTGGTGGCATTAAGCAACCACATCAGCAGAAAAAACGCCATCATTGCCGTTACAAAATCCGCATAGGCCACTTTCCATGCGCCGCCATGATGGCCGGCTGCTTTGATGATTTTTTTCTTTTTGATAATTGGTCGCACGACCTGATTATTTGCAGAATCATTAGACATATCCGCCCCCGTAATTTCCCATTCCCAAGGGCAACATAGGCCGCAGAACCTTACTGAATGGTTAGGGGATCAAAAATTTATTGATTGACCCGATGGCTAAAGCAGGATTAAGCGGAAACATGGAAAACCTGATTGCCATCACCATGGGAGACCCCGCAGGGATCGGCCCCGAAATCACCGCGAAACTGGTCGCAGATGGCAAATGCGAATCCTGCGTTATATTTGGCGACCCGACAATAATGTCTGCCGCCTTTGCCAAGCTGAACATTTCGCACAAATTAAACGTGATTACCGGGCTTGCGGATTTTAACAAAGACCGGATTAACCTGCTGCAAACCTCGGAACATCTTGGAAATATCGAAATCGGCGAAGTTTCGGAAATTGCCGGACAAGCAGCTTTTGATGCGATTGCCAAGGCTATTGATCAGGCAATGGCCGGCAAAATCAAAGCCATTGTTACCGCACCGATTCACAAGGAATCGCTGGCAGCAGCGGGATATACCTATCCCGGGCATACAGAAATTCTGGCCCATATGTCAGGCGCCAAAGTTGCAATGATGCTGGTAAATGACGATATCCGCACCGTGCTGGTCACCATCCACATGTCCCTGCGCGACGCGATTGATGCGGGTGATTTCAACGCCCAATGCGCCGCCATTATGCACGCACAACAGGGCGCGCGCGAAATGGGCATCAAAAAACCCCGAATCGCAGTGGCGGGCCTGAACCCCCATGCAGGCGAAGCAGGCCGGTTTGGCCGCGAGGAAATCGACATCATCATTCCCGCCATCAAAGCCTGCCGCGCCAAAGGCATCAACGCCAGCGGCCCATGGCCCGGCGACACGGTTTTTATGATGGCACGACAGGGCAAATTTGACGTGGTTGTGGCGCAATACCATGATCAGGGGCTGATTCCGGTTAAATATCTGGGCTTGGAAAAAGGCGTAAACATCACCCTTGGCCTGCCCTTTGTGCGCACCAGCCCCGATCATGGCACCGCATTTGATATTGCCGGTCAAGGCATTGCGGATGTGCGCAGTATGCAAGCGGCGCTGGATATGGCGCGGCAATTGATTAACGCAAGAGAGTAGCTCAGCAAGCGAAAGCTTAATAAAACTTGCGTAAGAATGCCACTGCCGCGACTGGTAATGTTTATCGCGGCTGCAGCTTTTTAAATGCTACAAGCACAGATATAGCGACTCAAACATATAGTTTGGCAGCACACGAGTTGATGCATATTCTGCCCGTTTCCCTGCTTGCCCGCAAATGCGGTCAGCCTCCGCCTGTGTTGCGCCTTTTGCCGAGACTTCAGTCGCAAATTGCGATGTTTGTATTTTCACACTCGCGCCATTAAAGTCAGACACAATGGGGTTTGCTTCTAAACATGCTGTCAGAAATAACGCTGCCGCGACCGGCGCGGCCAATTTACCAAGAATTTTCATTTTTACTGCCTCAAGAAAAGAAATTCGACACCTTCAGCCTCAGACTGTTTGCAATACAAGCAATTGAAATTAGGGCGCTAGATGCCGAATTCAATTATAATCGGAAAATATGAACTAGCAAGTATAAAGGGAGTCTTAGTGCGTCCAGACCGATTTGCGATTGCTGGCAAAATTCTCGGCATAGCCGCCTTGGCGCAACAAAGGTTTACGCAGTTTGGGTTCGCTCACCTGATAGGCCAAGCCTTTTTCGGTGGCAAATTCCACTGCGGCTTCTTTGCTATCAAATTGCACCCGCACCTGCGAATTCATATCGTTTGAGCTGGTCCAGCCCATCAACGGGTCAATGCCCCGCGCGACAGCCGGTTCGAATTCCAATACCCATTGGCCAGATTTGCCTTGGCCGGATTGCATGGCATTGCGGCTGGGTTGGTATATGCGTGCAGACATGGGCGACTCCTGTTTTAACGTGGCTATATTATCGCCAATCCCCCGCCATTAGGCAAGGGATTAGCGTTTCAACATGGAAGGAAGATGCAGTGGCAGCCATCAATCCGGCCCGAGGGAGCGAGGGTGGGGTGGGTTCGTTTCGAACCAAACCGATGACCTTTGCCACTTGCAGGATCAATTAACCAAACTTATTTGGACAATACAAGAACAAAATAACCTAAAAGTTGTATTGTATGTTTAAAAAGCCATCTAAACGGTTAAGCCTTTCTTTACCTTTAGCCCTTCCGCTTGCCAAACCACATGCGCCCCAGCAGGTGGTCTTTTTGCACAAACTGGTGATAAAGCGCCGCAACGATATGCAGCACAATCAACAGAGACAAAAGAATAAACACAATCCGATGCACCAGTCGCGGCGCAAATTCGTAAAAATCTTCGGGTAATACGGCACCGGACCCGCCAAATAAAATGGCGGGTAAATCCGCCGCAAGCGCAGTTCCCCACCCTGATGCGATCATCAAGAACACAAATAGATACAGACCAATATGCACCAAACTCGCCGCTTTATTTTGCAATCGGTTATCCATGTTGGCACTCGGGGGATGTTCGCTGCGTAATCTGACAACCAAACGCAAGACCATCAATGCCAATATAACATTGCCGATAATCATATGCAGGCGTAACATCTCCAGCTTTTGTGGATCGCTGTTTGACATCGGAGCCATGTTCAGGCTGCCACCCAGAAGCGCCGCAAATAACAGCAACATTGTAATCCAGTGCAATGCAACCAATGCAGGATGATATCGTTTCATTTCTTTCCCCTTTGTTTTCCTGACTTTGACAGTTAACCATAATTTTGCAATCAAATTTTCAAACCCCCTTTTGTTGAGAACAAAAAGGGTCCATATTGGACTTGGGGGAATCTCGATGCTGGAAAACACACCTGAAACACATGAAAAACTGGATGGCGGCAAAGAAATTGTCCTGCATTCACCGTTTTCCCCTGCGGGCGATCAGCCCACCGCCATTGCCGACCTGCTGGCGGGCCTGAAAGACGGCGACCAGAATCAGGTTTTGCTGGGCGCAACCGGCACTGGCAAAACTTTCACCATGGCCAAAATAATCGAGGCCACCCAGCGCCCCGCCATCATCCTTGCCCCCAATAAAACCCTAGCGGCGCAATTATATGGTGAGATGAAAGGTTTTTTCCCCGATAACGCCGTGGAATATTTTGTCAGCTTTTATGATTATTACCAGCCCGAGGCTTATGTTCCGCGCTCTGACACCTATATCGAAAAAGAATCGCAGATCAACGAACAGATCGACCGGATGCGCCATTCCGCCACCCGCGC
>JAKITE010000119.1 GCA_021648225.1 Paracoccaceae bacterium | reverse complement strand
CGGCATAATGCACTTTTGGCGACAGGCCCGCCAGATGGGCGGCGCGACTGGCCGCAAGATCTGCGGAGCGCAACAGGTTATGTTCGGGAATGTCGCTGCCGCTGCGCAATACATATTTTTTATTGCCGTCCGAGACGATAAAATTAAGGTTGGTGCGCCCGCCGCTTAGGGGGGTGATTTCAACGGGGCCGCGCCATAGGGGTATGCTGCGGATTTCGGAAAGGAGATCGGTCATGGGAGCCTCTGGGGGAAATGCTAACCGTCAATTAATCTGGTTGGTTTTGCAAATTCTATCAATGCCGGCAGATTGTCCAGCGTTACCTTTTGCCCGTCGACCCGAACGCCAAGTGGCTTTAACGAGGCAAAAGCCCGCGATAGATTTTCAGGGGTCATGCCCAGATAGGATGCCAGCCGGCGTTTTTCATATTTCAAAAGAAACTGGCTTGCATCATTGTTTTTCTTGCGGGTTTTCAGCAAATAATTGGCCAGCCGTTCTTTGGAGGTCCGCAATTTCAGGTTTTTGGTATTGCGCAGGCCGGCGCGGTAATATTTGGCCAGTTCCGAGACAATACTTTTGGCAAATTCCGGGTCGTTTTCAAAGGTCTGGCGCACGTCTTCGGATGGCAACATGACAATCAATGATTTTTCGCCGGTGCGCGCCGACATTAGATACGGCCCCTTATTGATGGTTGCTGCCAGAATAAAGCTGGAAACCGGCCAGACAGTTGCCAAAGTCGTTTCGTTATTGCCCCAATTTGCAAATAGCTCCACTGAACCGGAAATCACGATATACAAAAAATCCGAAGGCTCGCCCTCGGTAATCAATTCTACATTTGGCGGGAAATTTTGTGCATAAGCGGCCTGGGTCAAGGCTGCAAAAGACGGGTCGGAAATGTTTTTGAACAGATCAATGCCGCGAATCTCTTTTAGGCGGTCAGGGGTCACTATGCTGCTCCGAGGTTGGTTTGATAGGTTGGTTTGATAATTATCAAATGCCTATTGCTACCATGTTAAGCCCCCCGATGACAATTCTTTTGCGGGGGGCAAGGCATTAACAATCGTCAAGGTTACAATAGTCAATAAGTCATTGATTTTCAATAATTATTTTACTTATTGACCTGAATCAAGTTATTGTTTTTCCGGTTCAGGCAAAGAAAATACAAGCGTATAAAAAGATTTCGCGCGCCACAATCGGCACTATGAAAGAGCAACCTGCTCAGGAATAAAGTGCTGCTTATCAGGGGTAAAGGACAGAAAATGGAAGTTGAAAACAAAGCCACCCGATTATGGGGGAATTTCTTCAAAGTTAATATGATTCAAATCAGAACCTTCCACATGACGTGGTTTGCGTTCTTTACCGCGTTTTTTGCATGGTTCGGCATTGCGCCCCTGATGATTATTGTACGCGAAGAGCTGGACCTGACAAAATCCCAAGTGGGCTGGACCATCATTGCATCTGTTTCGATGACGGTTTTTGCGCGCTTCCTGATCGGTTGGTTGTGTGACCGGTTTGGCCCGCGCCTTACCTATACATGGCTACTTGTTCTGGGCGCGTTTCCGGTGGCCGGCATTGGTCTGGCGGATAGTTTCGAGAGCTTTCTGTTCTTTCGCCTGTTGATCGGCATGATTGGCGGCGCGTTTGTGATTACGCAATATCACACTACCGTAATGTTTGCGCCCAACGTGGTGGGCACCGCCAATGCCACCAGTGCTGGCTGGGGCAACCTTGGCGGGGGGGTCACCCAACTGGTGATGCCGCTGATTTTTTCGGGGTTGATCATCATGTTTGGCCTGACCGACGCACAAGCGTGGCGCATGTCGATGGTTGCGGTTGGTGTTGTGATCTTTTTTGTCGGAATCGCCTATTTCTTTGCCACCCAAGACGCGCCAAACGGCAGTTTCAAAGAATTGCGCGCCCAAGGCAAAATGGAGCCAAAAAAGAAAGTAACCCGCGAGTATTTCAAGGCGATGAAAGATTATCGCGTTTGGGTGCTTTTCCTAATTTACGGCGCCTGTTTTGGTATTGAGCTAACGGTAAACAACACCGCTGCGCTTTATTTCTATGATTACTTTGAGGTTAATCTGGTTACTGCCGGTGCTATTGCGGCCTCGTTTGGTTTGATGAATATTTTCGCCCGCACATTGGGCGGCATATTTGGCGATAACTTCGGGTCGATCTGGGGGTTGCGTGGCCGCGCATTCTGGCTGTTCATTGTGCTGCTGGGCGAGGGTATAGCCCTGATGATCTTTAGCCAGATGAATGTGCTGTTTCTGGCCATCCCGATGTTGATTGTCTTTTCGCTGTTTACCCAAATGGCCGAGGGCGCGACCTATTCTGTGGTGCCGTTTATCAACAAAAAAGCGCTGGGCGCGGTTGCGGGCATTGTTGGCGCGGGCGGTAATGCCGGTGCGGTTGCGGCCGGGTTTCTGTTCAAGGGCGCAATGGAATGGAATGATGTGTTCTTCACCATCGGTGTGGTGGTTGTGATTGCGTCTTTCCTGACTTTCTTTTTGCGCTTTAGCCCAGAACAGGAAGCCGAAGAAAAAGCCCTGTTTGAAAAAGCCAGCCTTGAATTGCTGGAAATCCGGGCCACCCGCGCCAATGAAGCACTGGCGCATTCCGCTAAGGTTATCGCGGATTACAACAAAACCCACGACAAGAAAATCTAATCCAACGGCGAGGCGCGATGTCTCGCCAACACATACAATTTGAACGAGGAGAATACCTTTGGGACAAGATCTTAGAAACTGGAGCCCTGATGACGAGGCCTTTTGGGCCTCAAAGGGGAAAGCCATTGCCACCCGGAACCTGTGGATATCCATCCCCTCCCTGCTCTGCGGCTTTGCCGTCTGGTTGTTTTGGGGCATCATCACAGTGCAAATGCTTAACCTCGGTTATGATTTTGCAAAATCAGAGCTATTTACGCTGATGGCAATCGCCGGCCTGTCCGGTGCCACGCTGCGTATTCCCTCAACTTTCTTCATCCGCATTGCGGGTGGCCGAAACACCATTTTCTGGATGACCTCGCTGTTGATGCTGCCGGCAGCCGGCACTGGTCTGGCGCTGCAAAGCACGGATACACCGCTTTTGACCTTCCAAATTCTGGCGCTTCTTTCTGGTATCGGTGGCGGTATATTCTCGGCCTCCATGTCTAATATCAGCTTTTTCTACCCGAAAAAAATCCAAGGGTATTCGCTGGGTATGAATGCGGGTCTGGGCAACTTTGGTGTGACTACCATGCAGGTTGTTATTCCGGCGGTTATGACGGTTGCGATGTTTGGCGGTCCTGGTCGTGAACTGCTGAATGCGTCAGGCACCCTGATCGGAAAAATTCCGGCAGGCACGGAAACCTATATCTTCAACGCCGGTTTTGTGTGGCTGATCCCGCTGATCCCGCTGGCCTTCCTTACCTGGTTTGGCATGAACAACATTCGTGACGAACATGTATCGCCAGACATTCCAAACCCGATTATGGCCTTTGCCACGATTACCGGCATGTTGATGATTGGTCTGGTTGCTGCGGTATTTGGTCTTTGGTTGATGCTGCCAGAAACTGTTGGCGGTTCCGGCTTTAATGTCAGCAAATGGCTGGTTCTGCCAATTGTTATCGCCATGACTGTATTTATGCTTAAAATGATCCCGGGCGCGGTTGGCCAAAACCTGACCCGCCAATACAAGATATTTGGCAACAAACACACATGGGCAATGACGTTGATTTATACCATGACCTTTGGTTCGTTCATCGGTTATGCAGCAGCGTTTGGTCTGGTGATCAAGGTTGTGTTTGGCTTTCAACATATCGAAGTTGACGGCATCATGACCCATGACATCGCCAACCCGGACGGGCCTTCGGCGCTAATGTATGCATGGATGGGACCATTTATCGGTGCTTTGATCCGGCCAGTAGGCGGCATGATTGCCGATAAACTGGGCGGCGCGCGGGTAACACAGTGGATCTCGATCGTGATGGTTTTGGCAGCGCTTGGCGTGGCTTACTATCTGAAGCTGGCTTACGTATCTGCAACCCCGCAGGATTATTTCGTGCCCTTCATGATCCTGTTCCTGATCCTGTTTGCCATGACGGGCATCGGTAACGGCTCAACCTTCCGCACCATTGCGGTGGTATTCAACAAAGAGCAAGCCGGCCCGGTTCTGGGTTGGACAGCCGCGATCGGCGCTTATGGTGCCTTCCTGATCCCCAAAGTTTTTGGTGAGCAGATCACGGCAACCACGCCAGAATACGCCCTATACGGTTTCGCGGTGTTTTACATGGTTTGTATTGCCGTCAACTGGTGGTTCTACATGCGTCCCAACGCATATGTGAAAAACCCGTAAATTCCCGCGATCACGGTGCCGGCGTTTCCCCTCTTTTTCGCCGGCACCAATTTAGACAAATGGAGAGAATAAAATGAGCCATCTACTTGACAGGTTGAATTTCCTGAAAAGCAATACCGTCGATAAATTTTCTGACGGCCACGGAATTACCACCGATGAGAACCGCGATTGGGAAGACCGTTACCGCGACCGTTGGCGCCACGACAAAGTCGTGCGTTCGACCCACGGGGTGAACTGCACTGGCTCATGCAGTTGGAAAATTTATGTTAAATCGGGTATTGTTACATGGGAAACCCAGCAAACCGATTATCCGCGCACTCGCGCCGGAATGCCCAACCACGAACCGCGCGGCTGTGCGCGCGGGGCATCTTACAGCTGGTATTTATATTCTGCCAATCGTGTAAAAACCCCGCTGATACGGGCTAAAATGCTAAAAGCCTATCGCGGTTTGCGCAAAGACAATTCGCCGATTGAAGCATGGACCAAACTGCAAAATGATCCGATCTTGCGCGCGCTTTATGTCAAATCACGCGGCAAAGGCGGGTTTGTGCGGGCCGATTGGGAAGAGGCCAACGAAATTATCGCGGCTGCCAACGCTTATACCGCCAAAACATACGGCCCTGACAGGGTTTTCGGGTTCTCTCCTATCCCGGCAATGTCGATGGTGTCTTATGCGGCTGGCTCGCGTTATTTGTCGCTGTTGGGTGGCACATGTATGTCGTTTTACGACTGGTATTGTGATCTGCCGCCAGCAAGCCCGATGACATGGGGCGAACAAACCGACGTGCCTGAATCGGCTGACTGGTATAATGCCGGTTATCTGTTGATTTGGGGCAGCAACGTGCCGCAAACCCGCACGCCCGACGCGCATTTTTATACCGAGGCGCGGTATCGCGGCACCAAATCCGCTGTGATTTCGCCCGATTATTCCGAGGCCGCCAAATTCGGCGACATCTGGCTGGCGCCAAAGGCCGGCACCGATTCCGCGCTGTCAATGGCCATGGGCCATGTAATTTTGCGCGAATTCCATCTGGATCGCCAAGCCAAGTATTTTGAGGATTACGCCCGTCAATATACCGATATGCCCATGCTGGTGCGTATCGAGGAACAAGACGGCAAGCTGATCCCCGGGCGTCAATTGCGCGCTGATGACCTGAAAGGCAAGCTGGGCCAGAAAAAGAATCCTGAATGGAAAACCGTTGCCATTGACGGCAAAACCGGCAACCTTGTGCCGCCTAACGGTTCGGTCGGGTTTCGCTGGGATGGCTCGGGTGAATGGAACCTTGAAGAAAGCGCCAAGGGTAAAGATACCACCCTTAAGCTGTCGCTGGTTCTGGAAGAAGACCATGACGAGGTCGTCGGCGTTGATTTCCCGTATTTTGGCGGCGAAGCCACCGAAAATTTTGTCAAATGCCAGCACCCCGATGTGCTGACCCGCAATATTCCGGTCAAGAAAATCACCGTCAATGGCGGTGAAATCATGGTTGCCACGGTGTTTGATCTGTTTTGCGCCAATTATGGTCTTGATCGCGGTCTTGGCGGCGATTGGGTGTCAAAAGACTATGACGAAGATATGCCGTTTACCCCGGCATGGGCTGAAAAAGTCACCGGTGTTTCGCGTGATAAAATCATCCATGTCGCGCGTGAATTTGCCGATAATGCCGAGAAAACCAACGGCAAATCCATGATCATTCTGGGTGCCGGTTTGAACCACTGGTATCACATGGATATGAACTATCGCGGCATTATCAATATGTTGGTAATGTGTGGTGCGGTTGGCCAATCGGGCGGCGGTTGGTCGCATTATGTGGGGCAGGAAAAACTGCGCCCGCAAACCGGCTGGCAGCCGCTGGCCTTTGCGCTGGATTGGGCGCGCCCGCCCCGGCATATGAATTCCACATCGGCGTGGTATGCCCATACCGGCCAGTGGCGCTATGAAACCCTGAAATCCGAAGAGGTTCTTTCCCCGACCGCCCCCAAAGGCGACTGGAAAGACGCCAGCATGATTGATTACAACATTCGTGCAGAACGCATGGGTTGGTTGCCAAGCGCGCCAAGCCTGAAAACCAATCCGCTGGAGGTGGCCAAAGCCGCCAAAGCAGCGGGGCAGGATGTTAAGGATTATCTGGCTGAAAAACTGGTCTCTGGCGAGGTCGAGATGTCTTGCGAAGACCCGGACGCACCGGAAAACTGGCCGCGTAACCTGTTTATCTGGCGGTCCAACCTGCTGGGTTCATCGGGCAAGGGCCATGAATATTTCCTCAAATACCTGCTGGGCACTGATCACGGTGTGCTTGGTAAGGATCTGGGTGAGGAGGGCGGCCAGAAACCGATCGAAGCCAAATGGCATGACAAGGCCCCCGAGGGCAAACTTGACCTGCTGGTAACGATTGATTTCCGCATGTCGACCACGGCGGTTTATTCCGACATCGTTTTGCCAACCGCAAGCTGGTATGAAAAAGACGATCTGAACACATCGGATATGCACCCGTTTATCCACCCGCTTCAGGCGGCGGTTGATCCTGCCTATGAAAGCCGTTCCGATTGGGAGATTTTCAAATCTATTGCCAAAAAGTTCAGCGAAATTGTGCCGGGGTATCTGGGCGAGGAAACCGATGTTGTGTCGCTGCCCTTGCTGCATGACACCCCTGCCGAAATCGCGCAGGATCAGGTCAAGGATTGGAAAAAAGGCGAATGTGAGCTGATCCCCGGTAAAACCGCTCCGAATTTTGTGGCGGTGGAACGGGATTATCCAAACCTTTACAAACGCTTTAGCGCCATCGGCCCGTTGATGGAAAAAGTCGGCAATGGCGGCAAAGGCATCGCTTGGGATACCAAGGTTGAAATCCAGCACATGAAAGACCTTAACGGGGTTGTCACCGAGGAGGGCGTAACCGAAGGTATGGCCAAGCTTGATACCGCAATTGATGCGGCCGAGATGATCCTGATGCTGGCCCCTGAAACCAATGGCGAAGTGGCGGTAAAAGCATGGCACCAGCTTGAAAAAGCCACAGGGCGCGAACATGCGCATCTGGCCCTGCCCAAAGAGGATGAAAAAATCCGTTTTCGCGATATTGCCGCGCAGCCACGCAAAATCATTTCCAGCCCGACATGGTCTGGCATTGAATCCGAGGATGTCTGTTATAACGCCGGTTATACCAATGTGCATGAGCTGATCCCGTGGCGCACATTATCCGGTCGCCAGCAGCTTTACCAAGATCATCTTTGGATGCGGGCCTTTGGCGAGGGTTTTTGCACCTATCGCCCGCCGGTCGATCTGAAAACCGTCACCCAAGACGTGAACACGGCCAGCAAAAACAACGAACCGCATGTGGTGTTGAACTTTATCACGCCGCACCAGAAATGGGGGATCCATTCCACCTATTCTGACAACCTGTTGATGCTGACGCTCAACCGTGGTGGTCCGGTGGTCTGGATGTCTGAAATTGACGCCAAAAAGGCCAACCTTGTCGATAATGACTGGGTCGAGGCTTATAATGTTAACGGTGCGCTTGTCGCCCGTGTGGTGGTTAGCCAACGCATGAAAGAAGGCACGCTTTATATGTATCACGCGCAAGAAAAGATTGTGAATGTGCCCGGGTCCGAACAGACCGGACAGCGTGGCGGTATCCATAATTCGGTTACCAGAACCACATTGAAACCAACCCATATGATCGGCGGTTATGCCCAGCAATCTTACGGGTTCAATTACTATGGCACAGTGGGGTCCAACCGCGATGAATTCGTGATTGTGCGCAAACTGACCAAAGTTGACTGGCTGGATACGCCGTCTAAAGAAGGAGGGCAGAGCTAATGAAAGTTCGTGCACAAATCGGCAAGGTTCTGAACCTTGATAAATGTATCGGGTGTCATACTTGCTCGGTCACTTGTAAAAACGTCTGGACCTCGCGCGACGGGGTTGAATATGCGTGGTTCAACAATGTTGAAACCAAACCCGGCATTGGCTATCCGAAAGACTGGGAAAACCAGAAGAAATGGAAAGGCGGCTGGACCCGTGGCAAAAACGGCAAAATCCAGCCCAAACAGGGTGCAAAATGGCGTATTCTGGCCAATATTTTTGGTAACCCGAACCTGCCTGAAATTGACGATTTTTACGAGCCCTTCGATTTTGATTATGACCACCTGAAATCGGCACCGGATATGGATGCTTTTCCCACCGCACGGCCAAGGTCATTGCTGACCGGAGAGCGTATGGAGAAAATCGAATGGGGACCAAACTGGGAAGAAATTCTTGGTGGCGAGTTTGAAAAACGCTCAAAAGATCAGAATTTTGAGGGCATTCAAAAAGAAATTTATGGCGAGTATGAAAATACTTTCATGATGTATCTGCCGCGCCTGTGCGAACATTGTCTGAACCCGACCTGCGTTGCTTCCTGCCCGTCCGGCGCGATCTATAAGCGCGAAGAAGACGGCATTGTGTTGATCGACCAAGACAAATGCCGTGGTTGGCGCATGTGCGTTTCGGGCTGTCCCTATAAAAAGATTTATTATAACTGGCAATCCGGCAAATCGGAAAAATGCACGTTCTGTTATCCGCGCATTGAATCCGGCATGCCAACGGTTTGTTCCGAAACCTGCGTTGGCCGGATCCGTTACTTAGGCGTGATGCTGT
>JAKITE010000118.1 GCA_021648225.1 Paracoccaceae bacterium | reverse complement strand
TGGCATAGCTGGTATAAATCACATCGCGGGTATTGGGCGAAAAGCGCGGCGCCAGAACAATGCTGCTATCATCGGTCAAATACCGCAGGTTGGCACCGTCATAATCCATCAACGCCAGCCGCTTGCGACGGTCATTTTTAGGGCCGGTTTCGGAAATATAGACAATGCGGCTGTCAAAATATCCGGTCTCGCCGGTGATGCGGGAATAGATGGTATCGGCCACTTTATGGGCCATGCGCCGCCAGCCATCAGCTGAGCCAACGTATTGGACACCATCGCCAATCGGGGCTTGGGCAAATACATCAAACAGCCGGAATTTAACCACCAGCCGCCCGTCGCTGGAGGTGCTGACCGCACCGGTAACCAGAGCCTGCGCATTCACCACCCGCCAGTCTTCGAATTGCGGCGCGGCATTGAAATTGGTGACAGCCGAAATAAACGCAGTGCCGGGGATTTCGCGAAACAGGCCGGTGCTGGCCAGATCAGCCATGATCACAGCCGCAATATCATTGGCCAGACGTTCGGCGCCACCGTTTTCAGCAATAAATTGCGGGATGGCCACGGGGATAGGTTCGATAACCCCGCCGGACATATCAATTTCGATCAGGGGCCGATCCTGCGCCACGGCAGCATTCACAAACGCCCCGAGCATAAAAACCATAGCTGTCAAAATTCTGATTGATCTATTCATTTTTTCCACCTCAATTAAACCCGATTTCACCGGAAGCAGGGTCAAACCGCAACCTTATTCTTAAACCATCGGGGAATTTCGCCGAATTAAGCGGGATTGTCCCTGCCTGTAATACCGCACGCCGCGCGGAATCGTAAGCTACCCTAAACAAACCTTGGGGGTTGCTGGGCTGATACGGCACAACAGGGCGTTCCACTACACCCCCGCTGGTTACATTAAATTCAATAATAACAACATATTGTTCAAAATCCGTCTGGCCAATCAGGTTGGCTTTGTTCCAATAGGGACTAAAGGCGCTGACAATCGACGCCGTTTCCTGACCGGACATTTCCGCCTGCACCGGTTGTTGTGCGGCGGCTTGTTCTGCTTCGCGCTCTGCCTGTTCAATGGCGGCCAAAATGGCGTCTTCCTGCAAATCGCGCTCCGGTTCCGGGGCAATCACCCGCAAGTTTCGCGGGCGGCGTGGCGGTTGTGCGGCGGTAACAGGGGCATATCGTGAAATCGCCACGTCTTCCTGCCCGTCGGGGGTGATCTCGGTTGAGGATTCCGGCGCGGCGGTGGCGTCTTGTTGTTGTTCTTCGATAATTTCCGAAGGCCCGTCCTGAACCGCTGTGGTGGTTTCAAGACTTGGCAAAGCGTCTTGTGGCGGGCGTTCGGCGGCGCTGGTATCAATGCGCGGCGCATTACGCGGGATCGGCGCGGAAATGCTGCTTGGTGGGGCGTTAAGCTCATTACCCGCCTCGGCCGGTTGGAAAATTTCAGGCGCGGCCTCGTCAAATGACGGTGCTACAACCGCATCAAGCACATTGGAAACATCGGGTTGCTCAACATCCAGCAACGCGGTCAGGTCCGGGTTTGCATCCGCCGCGTCAGGTTCGGCAGCTTCATCCATTTCCGTTTCAACGGGTGCTGTATCGGGTTGCGGTGCAACAGGTGCATCAAATTCTGCATCCGGCAGGTCCGGCACCTCAAGATCAAGCAAAGGCATCACCGGCGCAGAGGATGTCACCGTGTCAAACAGCTCGGCACGCACAAGAGTCACTTCGGTGACACGTAATTCCGGCGGGTCGCTTTGCTTGAGGTTCAGCTCACCAAGAAACACCATGCCAATCAGCGCAACATGCGCTCCGCCAGATATGATGGTTCCGATTTGCATGGCACGTTATTGCTCTGTTTCTGTTATGGTTGCTTCGGTTAGGGTTGGACCGCCGCTTTCGGTTACCAGCCCGATATTACTGAACCCGCCGGCATTAAGCGCGCCCATCACCTGCATGACGACCTCGTAAGGAATGGACCCGTCTGCGCGCAAAAATACTTTGTCGTCATTGCGTTCCGCTGCAATGGCACGCAAGCGCACAATCAACTGGTCCAGCGGAATTTCGGTTTTCTGGATCATCACCACGCCCTCGGCAGTCAGCGATATGGTCAAAGGCTGTTCTTCCTCGGACGGCAGGGCGCTGGCGGCGGTTTTGGGCAGTTGCACCGGCACGCCAACTGTTAGCAGCGGCGCGGCCACCATGAAAATAATCAGCAAAACCAGCATCACATCGACAAAAGGCGTGACATTGATTTCGGACATGGCCCGGCGCGGCGCGCGGCGCGACCTGCCCCCTGCATCGCGACTAACGCGGTTTATGGTGCCGCCAGCCATCTATTCGTCCTGATCCAGCTGTCGCGACAGAATCAATGAAAACTCATCGGCAAACACTTCGTTTTCTGCCGTAAGCCGATCCGCATCGCCGGATAATTTGTTGTAAAACACCACTGCCGGAATCGCTGCAAGCAGGCCCAAAGCCGTGGCCAGCAGGGCCTCGGCAATGCCGGGGGCGACCACAGCCAAATTGGTGCTTTGCTGGTTGGCGATTTCCTTGAACGCATTCATAATGCCCCAAACCGTGCCAAACAGCCCGACAAACGGCGCAATCGAACCCACGGTTGCCAGCAATATCAAGCCTTTGTTCAGATCATCGGCTGCACGGCCCAGCGCCACATTCATGGCACGATCAATGCGGGCCTGCGCGCCGGCAATCAACCCGCCATCCGAACGATGAGAGCGCCGCCATTCTGCCATACCGGCCGAAAAAATCTTTTCCAGCGCCGAGCCGGGCTTTTCATCAAGCCGCTCATAAAGCGTATCCAGCGGGTCTCCAGACCAGAATACTTCCTCAAACAAAGCCGCTTCGCGCCGGGCTTTGCGATAGTTGATGAATTTCTGCACAATGATCGACCATGACCAGAAAGACGCGATCACCAAGGTAATCATCACCAGCTTGACCGTCCAGGTCGATCGAAAAAACAATGCAAGCATCGAGAAATCTATCTCGCCTGCTGCGCCCAATGCTTCAGTTTCCATAATACCTGCTCTTTTACTGCCGCCCCTGTTTTCAGGGTGCTATTGCAGTGTTGCCCAAAACCGGCAGCAAAGTCCAGTAATCCACGCATTTTACCTAGAAAATATCGAGTTTCTGGCGAATATCCGCTGGAAAGCGCCGCACTTTGCCAGACAGCGACATACAGGCCACGGTAACGCTGGCCTCAAAGCGCAGGGTTTCGCCACGCAAGATACGTTGGTCCATCACCATGGTTGCGCCTTTTAGCGATGAAATCACAGTTTCGACTGTCAATTCATCATCATAGCGTGCGGGTGTGCGGTAATCTGCAACCACGCGGGTGACAACAAAAACCCTGTCAGCGGCTTTCATGGCGTTTTGGCTGATGCCAAGGCCCCGCACCATTTCCGAGCGCCCCCGTTCAGCGTAGCGCAAGTAATTGGCGTAATAGACAATGCCCGCCAGATCAACGTCTTCGTAATAGACCCGCAAGGGGTGAATGTGAATCATCTGCGCCATGCCTTAGCCCTGATTTGGTGTATGTTTCGGGTGTTATCAATTTATTTTTACATGACCACACACAAAAAGGAACAAAAACCGTGGGAAAAGAGCTTTGTTAGCGGCGGATACACATTAATGGCGATTTTTCCTTCAGGAAAAAAGTCTGTTTTACGGTTTTGGAGAGTTCCAGGCCGGGTCACGGCCCCGTTATCCGGGGCCGTGCAATTAGTTAAAGCTGAATGCGATACAGGGCAAAGCCGTCAGCACCCTCGCCGGCAGCTTCGATATTTACACCTTCAACACTGTCGGCATAGCCAATTCCGGCCGGTCCTGTTTCAAAGATTACGCTGGTATCTGGCACCGGCGCAAAACCCCAGTTAGCATCCGCCTGCGGGTTGATTGTGCCTTTTTCCACAATATATCGAACGATCACATCCCGATTGGTGTCCGGCCCTTCAAAGATGATCGTATCGCCAGTGCCCGGGAAATTGCCGCCGCCGCTGGCGCGGTAATTGTTGGTTGCAACCACAAACATCGCGTCAGGGTCGATTGGTGCACCATTATATTGCAAGTTCACAATCCGGTTTGAACCCGCATTTATCACCTCGCCACCACGGTTGAACTTGGGGGGGTGGGTCAGGTCAATTTGATAGGTCACCCCATCCATAATATCAAAATTATAGCTTGGCATTTCAGGGTTTAACAGCACCTGATCCTGCTCTCCCGCAGTAATTTGGTTGAATATTGAGGCAGAGCGTTCCAGCCAGCCTTTGACTTGCGCACCATTAATCAGCACCGCCCGCACCGTGTTTGGATACAGATAAAGGTCAGATACATTTTTAATGGCCACCGGACCCGGCGCAACATCTGTGTAATATTCCGGCCCGCCGCGCCCCCCGGCTTTGAACGGTGCAGCCGCTGATAAAATCGGGATGCCTTCCCATTCCGACCCCTGCATCATTTGTTCAATATACCAAGTTTGCGCCTGACTGACAATTTGCACCGACGGATCATCAGCTACCAGCGCAAAATAGGAATGCAACGCTGTATCGGTCATTCCCACAGGACGGCGGATATATTCAAGCGTTTCCTCATGCACATCCCGGGTTGCATCCAGCACCATCTGAACGTCCTCGACCAGTGGAATATTGGTGCGGTCCACCCGTTCATATATTGGCCGCGCGGAGGATTCTGTTGTCACAACCCGCCATTCATCACCGCTGCGTTCCAGCATCAGGTCAATCAGCCCCATATGCGACCCCCAGAAGCCAGCCATAGTTGCAGGTTTACCCTGAATGGTGCCTGCCGCCAGATCTATGCCGTCAGTATCGGCGTAAGCCTCAGACGGGAACACCAGATGTGAGTGGCCGGTGACCAGCGCATCAATGCCGTCAACCCCCGCCAGATAAAGCGCCGCATTGCCTTGCCCTTCAAAGCTGGGTTCGCTGGAAATGCCTGAATGCGATAGCGCAATGACTATGTCAGCCCCCGCTTCTTTCATTTCAGGAACCCACCCCTTGGCGGCCTGCAAAATATCGCGCGCGTTGAATTTACCTTCCAGATGCCGCTTGTCCCAGTTCATGATTTGCGGTGGCAGGAAGCCGATCAAACCGATTTTTATGCTATGGGTTTTGCCAGAGCCATCCGTGATATCCCGTTCAAGAATGGTATAAGGCTTAAGGAATGTATCATCTTTACCTGCATTGCTGCCCAGCGATTTGACAAAATTTGCACAAATCATCGGGAATTCCGCACCCTTGACAACTTTGTCCATGAAATCAACGCCATAGTTGAATTCATGGTTGCCCAAGGTGCCGCAATCATACCCCAGAACATTCATTGCCTGCATGACGGGGTGCATGTCCCCCTCATTCATACCGCGCTCATAAGCGATATAGTCACCCATCGGGTTGCCTTGCAAAAAGTCACCATTATCGACCAGAATGGAGTTAGTAGATTCAGCCCGGACTTCTTCAATAATTGACGCAGTGCGCGACAGGCCCACTGTATCAATCGGTTTATCTGCGTAATAATCATAGGGGTGCACATGCACATGCAAATCTGTAGTCGATAAAATGCGTAAATGGGCCTGATTGGTCTGCGCCATGGCGCTAAATGGATGCAGCGTAACAAAAGCGCCAGTCGCAGCGGTAGTGGCTAAAAAATGCCGGCGGGATATAGATTTGTTCATAATGTTTCCTCCATATTTGGGTTTACGATTCATCATTGGGTCACAATCGTTATTCGCTATGACTTTGAAACAGACAGAATCGTTGAGACCACCAGCATAACGCGAGTTGGAAGTTTCACCTAACCGTCAAAACATTTCTAGCGCGGGATTTTTAAAGCTTTTGCATACGCGTTTGTCCATGATACCGCAAAAATTACATTTCCAGGCACCGGTGCTGTTATTTCAGCGACTTTTCGCAGCGCGACGCATGCCAATGATTGCCAAGATAACAATCAACGAAAATGCAATCCATTGCGGCATTGGCCAAAGCGAGCCAAGCCGGGCAATGCCGTAATAGAGAAACATGCCAGTGAAGGCTGAATATTGCGCGCAAATGCTCCAGATCAGGCCGGGATATTTGCCGGGTTTGATGGCCTCGAATGCCAGAAAAACCGTGCCGACAAATACCGTAACGCTTACCGCGTGCCAGACAACGGTCCAGATGGTTTTTAGATAGGTTGGCATATCCCCTGCCAGCAATGGCACTAATATTTCAGGGCCTCCGCCAAAAATATGCGCAATAAATGTCAAACCTGACACCGCACTTGCAGCCAATAACCAATAATTCATCTCTGATTCCTTTCTCCATACTTATGCGTATGGTTATTCTCTGTTGTAACCCGCATGTCAATACGCTAGCGTATGGTATGGCACGACTTAGCAAAACTGACTGGATATCCGCAGGGTTTCGCGCCCTGACTTTGGCTGGCCCGCAAGCGTTAAATATTGAAAAAATCGCGGTTGATCTCGGGGTTAGTAAAGGCTCGTTTTATTGGCATTTCAAAAGCCTTGGTATGTATAAATCGGCGATGATTGATCATTGGGTGAGCATGGGCACCAATCGCCTGATAGCCCATGTTACATCGGAACATAGCGATCCAACCGACCGCCTAAAGCAATTGATCGCCGAGATTGCAGATACTGAATTCTCAAAATATGGCGGACAGCAGGCTGAATCAGCCATCCGGAACTGGGCAAAGTTTGATCCCGAAGTTGGAAGGTCGGTCCACAAGGTCGATCAGCTTCGATTAGAATTTCTCGAGCAACAGTTTAATGAAACCGGTCAGATCAACCCGAAACAATCTGCCCGAATACTGTATGCAGCTCTCAGCGGCCTTGAAAACATGGCGGAGAATACACCATCAAAGCTGAAACAGGACTTAGGCTATCTGCTGGATGCGTTGCTTTTGGCGGCCAATAACAAGGCCATCTGACGATGCGCGACCGTGCCCGTAGGGAGGGGTTTCACCCCACCGTCAATCCGATTTCTTGATAAGCCCTGAAAACCCTGCAACCGCCAACAGGCTGAGCGCCCAGCCTGCAAGGATCTGCAGCCAAAGGTATCGCCGCACCCACGGGGCCTTTGCCTCATCGGGTATCCAGACGTTTTGCAGCTCCAGATCAACAATCGGCAACAGGGTATCCGCCGAATAAATCATGGCGCTGAATTTAGGATAGCTTTTGCCTTTTTCGCTGGCCAGATAACACTTCATTTGATCCGGCCCAGCGCATTCTGTCCATGCATCTGCCTGCCAAACGCGCGAAGAATTGGGCTTGAACGCACCTTTTTGTGCGGCGGTGTCAAAAACAATCGCGCCCAAAGCCCAGAACATAGCCAGCCACGCAAATGCCAAAAGCGGGCGGTGACCATAGCGAACCGTTAGATTAACAAGCTGATCGCGCAGCCATAAAATGTAGGTATAGACCACCGAGGCTGTGCGATCCCGCCGATATTTCCGCTGCAACCGCTCCTTTTCTATCAACACATCGCGCGCGTCACTGCGATGCCCCATGTCACGCAAAACCTGCGCCAGTTGTTCATAAGGTTGGGGGCTGAACCCGTTCATATGGTGGGTTTTACCTAACCATTTCAAACGCGCCGCCGCGTCGGTCGGGGCGTCTGGGCCGATGATTGTGCCATAACGAAACCGGTCAATGCCGATGCTTTCTGGTTGGCTTGGCCAACACACCATATCATCATTTAATGCCCCAACCTGAACATTATGCAGCGATATTCTTCCTTCAAAATTTGCCCCAGAGCACAGAAAAAATGAGCCTTTGGCCTCCAACCTGTCAGCGATAAGCGCATATTCCGACGGGTTAGAAAATTTCGCGCCATTACAATTAAGATCCATTCCAAGTTTTGCGCCAAGCAGCCGGACCTCACCTTTGGCTTTAATCCCGCGCAAAAACACGCTGCCTTTGGCCTCCAACCTCTCAGCGTTAAACGCATCTCCCAACGGGTTGGAAAATTCCGCGCCATCACATTCAAGACCCCCGCTCAGCTTTGCGCCAAGCAGCCGGACCTCACCTTTGGCTTTGACCCCACGCAAAAACACGCCGCCCTTGGCCTCCAGCCTGTCAGCCTCCAAGCCCTGCAAAAACTCTGACCCGTCAAAGCTAAAAGTTTTGCCTTGGCAGCCGCGCAACAAAACCATGTCGGGAAACAGACAATCCAATAAACCCAAATCATGATTCAGAATACAGCCTTCCAGATCAAGCCCGTTGGTTTCATCGCCTTTGCCATCACCAAAGACCAACGCGCCTTGCACGCGCAGGCCTTTTTCATGGGTTTTGCAATCGTCACAGCCACCCAAGGCCAGATACCTGATGAAAGACGCCCGCACCTGCCGTTCTTTGCCTGCATCCACAGCGGGTACGTCTTTGCCGATGACGGTAGTATTACCGCTATCAATACCAGCCTTGATTTTAATCTCGGCGGGCCAAAGCTCCTCAAAACTTGCAAGTGTGCGTTTGGTTTTCAAATTATCTCCTCATCCCGTAGGGTGCGTGGTCCCCACGCACCGCCACCGCTTAATCCTCATCCCCGTCAATCAACAACTGCATAACCCGCGACGCCAGCCGCAAAACATGCGTCGGGTCCTCTGCCGCTACCGGCATGGTTTTATCGTATCCGGCGCGGATCACCGCAGCAATATTAGGCCGCACCATCGCCATATTGTTTTTCTCGATAATACCAATCGGGGATTTCAGCAAAAACGCATCCTCGGACCACAACAATATTGACCGCGCCATCTGGTCAGTCGCCAAGGCCTGCACCGAAAGCTGCATCATATCTGCATCCGCCTTGACTAGCAGAATGCACATTTTAATGCCGCCCTGCTCATCAAAAGCAAAATGGCGATATTGATTGGCTCCGGCACGTTTCAGCTGTTTGACCAGTTTATCAAGGCCCGGCATCATGCGGTCAAGGTTTGGCA
>JAKITE010000117.1 GCA_021648225.1 Paracoccaceae bacterium | reverse complement strand
GTGGTGCGATGACATCGTGAAAAACACTGGCAGGGGCTAAGAGACTCGAACTCTTGACCTACGGTTTTGGAGACCGTCGCTCTACCAACTGAGCTAAACCCCTGCATCTGTGCCGTGAGGCTCGATAACCCGATTTTTGCCTTGATGCAAGGGCGGTTTGCCGGTTTTTGGCCCAAGGGCTTATTCAAACACCGCTTTGATAAATTGCTTTGCGTTTTGCTGCCAATTATCGGGCTTTCCCGCGGCATTTTGCGCGATTTTCAAAACAAGATCACGGTCGGCATTCAAGGTTTGCAAACAGGCCACGGCGGTATCAACAACCGTATCGGGGGCCAGCAATATTCCGGTTTTGCCATCAATAATAGCCTCGTCAACCGCGCCGACATTGCTGGCAAGGGTCACAACCCCCGCCCTTTGGGCCTCCAGAATGGTTAGTGGCAGGCCCTCGTTACGCGAGGGCAAAACCAGCACATCAATACCCGCAAAAAACGCTGAAATATCAGCAGGGTCAAGCACCGGCGGGCTTACATCCAGCCAATCGGGAAAATTTACCTCGGCATCCAGCACACCGCTGCCGCAGATTTGAAAGACAAAATCCGCGCCCCGCAATCGAATTGCGATTTCAACAAAACGATCCACGGCTTTTTGATGGTCAAACCGCCCCAGAAACCCGACCCGCAACGGGCCGGTAAGGGGCTGGCGCGGGCTTGGTTTTGCCGGAAATCCCGGGCCATTGGGTAAGGGCATTAATTTGTCATGCGGAATTCCATGCCCTGCCAGCCGCGTGGCCAATGCAGCCGAACAAGTGGCGATATGGTCATATCCGGCCTCATGCGCCAGTGCCACAAACGGCGTGCCAACCATGCGGCCATAGTGTGAGGTCTCGCTCAAATGTTCCCAGGAAACGGTTTTAACCCCTTTTGATCGCAGGGCCGCAGCACCATGATGCAACATGCCGGTGCCGCAATTCACCACCGCATCCATCGCCGTTAACGGCCCCAATATATCGCCAAACAAACGGTCATCGGGCTTGGCCGCACCGGTGGTGCCCAGATAGGTGGCGCCGCGCCAATCGCGCAAGCGCGGGTCGGTGATAATCGAAACCGATTCAAAGGGTTCATACATCCAGTTTGCGTCCGTGGCCGCGTCGATGCCATAAATAAACAGATGACAATGCAGGCCCTTGATGGTCAGTTCCCGCGCCAGCGCCACCACGCATTTTTCCACGCCGCCAAATTGAAAAACCGGCACGGCAAAGCCGATATGCTGGCCGGGGTTGCGCGGTTGCATGGCGGGGCGACCATTCAGGTTGGCTTTTTCAATCTGCCAGCCAATGGCATTTGGCCAGATAATCTCAGCAGGCTGTCGCCAGTTTTCCAGCTGTTTTTTGCCCATATTCCGCATCGGGCTTTCGGCCAGTTCGGAAATAAAATTCACCAGTGCAGCCAGCGGACTGTCGGAAGTTTCCAGTGCCTCGGGCAAGGTTAATTGATGTTTGGAAACCAGCACATCGCCAATAAGATAGGTGATCATTTCGATCAGCCCGTCACATTTTAATGCCTCGTCAATATGATGCCTTGAAATCGCAATAATCCCGCAGTTTTCCAACATAGTGCCGGTGCCATCAAACCGGTTGCCGATATGTTCAAACCCCAGGGCGGCAGATTTTTTGGTGAAAACCCCTGCAATCGGCGTGCTACGCAATGCGCCCTCTAACTGGTAAACCACTGAATCCAGCAGTTTTAATTCACGCAGTTTTTCAAAAACCTGCGGCGCATAAAATACCAGAGCCGGCGCGAAATTTGATTCAAACGGCCGCGCCCGCCAGCGCAAAAATCCGGTTACAGGGCCGGATTCATCCGCCTCGACAAAGCTGATTCTTGGCCATTCTTTTAGCCACAAATCATTTAAGAATTGCCCTTCATACAACCATTTATGTTTTGTTTTCAGCTGGTTGAATATCAGATCTGCTTCTTGATGGGCGCCAGACAGCATTGAATCAGGTCGTTTGCGATAGCCAAGATAAGATTGCTTAACAGGCGCACCATAAAACCCCTGCCCAGCGGCGCTTAACCAGAAATCCCAGTCTTCATAGCCGGATTTCAAACCCTCGTCAAAGCGGATACCGGCCTGAATAACCTCGGCACGAACCAGACTGCCCGCATCGCAAAAATTGCTGAATGCCAGTCGCGAAAGCGAATATTCCCCACCGGAATTACGGTTGGAAGACACCCCGAACATGTCAAATTGCGGGTAAAACCAGCCGGCTTTATTGTCGCTATCCAGCAATCGCCCAAATAATGCCAAAGCCCCGGGTTCCAGCCGGTTATCCGCATCCAGAAAGAAATATCCGCGCAAATCCGGCAGGGCTTTCAGAGCATATTCAATGCCCGAATTACGTGCCGCGCTTAAACCGCGATTGGTTTGGGTTAAAACTGTGATCTTGTCGGGATGGGCCTGCCGCCAGCCTTCCAGCACATGCGCGGTTTCAGGCAAATCACAGCCGTCATTCACCACGATCATCTGGAAATCAGGCGCATCAACCTGCGCCAGACAAGAGGCAATCGCCTCGGACACCAAGGCCGGATGATGCCAGACCGGCAGGATGATTGCAATTTCAACCAATTTCAAACCCGCGTATGCTTAAACAATCCAGCGAGGTCTGGCCTTTGATTTTGACAAGCAAATCAACTGCATCCGGCCCGTCAGGGTGTATTTTACATTGCATATATGCCTCTGAAGACAAAAATACCGAAGCGCAATATTTTGCCGGCTCCACCGCCCCTGCCGCCACCAGACATAATGAAATTTCCAGGGTTTCAGGCCCGCAATTTTGAATAAACGCGGTGCAATTTGCCCCCAGCCCTGCGCCGCGCAATGCCAGATTTGCCGCGCCGTAATAATCGGTATGGACCATCAGAATATTTTCAGTTTCCAGGTACTTGGCTGATCCCTTACCCAGAATCTCGGGCCTTGGCAGATCGGCAGGCATAATAAACCCGCGCTTTTCATCAGCGGCCGAAACCCGAATTTCAGGTAATCGCACCCCGGACAGCCCTTTCCATAATCGCAATGCCAAGGGTTTGTCGCCAAATTCCGGCAATGGGCTAGGGTCGGAAATGCCGATAACACAGCCCCCAACCGCCTCGACCCGCAATGAAACATCATCCGCGCTGCCGGAAATTGCCGGAAATTGCAGCCGTTGCCAGCCTGCGCCGGAAATTTCTACCGGCGCAATATATGCACTACCATCAGGGCGCAATAATGCCACCTGCGCCGCGCCCGAAACCATCCATAAATCAACCGCCACCAATGCGGCACTGCTAACCGGCGATGCCTGCGTCACGCTTTGCCCTGCACCCAGATCAATGGTCTGGCCGGAAAACTCCCATTGCAGCGCCAAGGTGAATTTTGGTGCCAAGGCCCCGTGCAAAAATCCCTCGACTGCCAAAAAACTATCCTGAAGCTGCATGAAATCTTTTCGCAAGGCTGCGGCTGCGGCGCGGCTGCGACCGGCATCGTCAATAAGCAATTCTATCCGCGCCGCCATGGCTGCCGCGCAAAAATCCTCCAGCGTTTGTCCGCTGGATACCGGCACATTCAGCAAATCCATCACCTTGGAAAACTCGCTTTTAGCGTATCGCGCCGCATCCTCCGCCAGCAAAAAAACCCCCAGCGGGGGTTTGCCCTCAAATACAGGGTTTTTGAGATCCAGCCAAGGTTCGATACTGTGCAGATCGCCCTTGGCCAAAGCCGCGCTTACCAGAAATTTCATCCATCACCTGCCTTTGCGCCGTTTACCACGGGGCTTATGAAAGGCTGATTAAACAGCACAATGCACCAGCCAGCAAGGGGGCCTATTGCGCGTCTTTACCAAGCGTTTCCGGTGCAAACACATAATGCGCCCCGCAAAACTGGCAATCGGCGGTAACCGTGCCCTGTTCGGTGGTCATATGGGCGATGTCTTTGGCTGAATAGATCGACATGGCCTGACGGACTTTTTCTTCACCGCAGGTGCAGCCAAACCGCACCATTTGCGCGTCATAAACCCTTGGTGATTCCTCATGAAACAACCGGTGCAAAAGCTGGTCAGGCGATACATGCGGTCCGATCATCTCGGTGGTTTCAACCGTATCCAGCAAAATCATGGCGCGATTCCAGTTTTCACCGCTATCTTCAGGTGCCGGATCAATGTGGTTTTCAAACGCATCCGCAGCATGTGGCGATGCCTTGGGCATATGTTGCAACATAATGCCGCCTCCCCGCCAACGGGGGCCGTTGCCCTCATCAGTTTGGGCGATCGACAGGGAAAACCGCGTTGGTAATTGTTCGGACTGGGCAAAATACGCCTCGGCACAATTTGCCAGCGAGCCACCGGCCAGCGGCGTGATACCCTGATAAGGCGCGGTGCCGCTGCCTTGGTCAATCAGCACCGCAAACATGCCTTTGCCGATTTTTTCAAACGGGGTTTTTGCACCCATCAGACGGTCGGCATCATAACTGGCATAGGCCCGAATTTGCGCCGGCTCATCCTCGCCTTGCGGTGCGTAATAATCGGTGGCAATTAGCCGGATTGGCCCATCGCCGCGAATTTGCAGGCTTAATTTCCAGCGCAGGGCAATATTCTGGCCAATCAGGGCGGTCAGCATTGCCGCCTCGGCCACCATTGCCGCAACCTCGATAGGGTAATTATGCTGGCCCAGAATTTGGTCCAATGTGCCATCCAGCCGCGCCATGCGGCCTTTGATATCGGCTTTGTCCAGCTGGAATGGCAAAATACTGTCATCCCATGCAACTTTTGATGCAATGCTCATTTGGTTTTCCTTAAAGCTAGGGCCAGCAAATAGGCGCATTTGGCCCAAGTTTCAAACCCGCGTTGCGAAAAAGCCGAAAATACTTTGCCGAGTCTGTCGAAAATGCCAAACTGTAAACGTCTTATATACAGGTGGCGCAAAAGCATCGCTGATTTTGAAAAGGAAAACCTATGCAATATTTGGCTCTTATTTATTCTGTTGAAGGTCTAGAATCTGAATATGAAGGTGACATGATGGCCGATTATGCCGCCTTTAGCGCTGCCATAACAGAGGCGGGCGTCATGGTTGGTGGCGAAGCCTTAATGCCCACATCAACCGCCAGCTCAATAACCGTGCGTAATGGAAAAACCACCGTAACCGATGGCCCATTTGCTGAAACAAAAGAAATTCTTGGTGGTTATTACCTGCTGGAATGCAAAGATCTGGACGAAGCTATCAAATGGGCGGCACAAATTCCAACCGCAAAATATGGCACCGTTGAGGTGCGCCCAATCATGGTTTTTGACCAATAAATGCGTGGCATTGATACGGCACTCGCCCGCGTTTATCGCAGAAACGCCGGGCGGGTGCTGGCCGCGCTGATCCATCAGCTCCGCGATTTTGATCTTGCTGAAGATGCCTTTCAGGATGCCATGCTAGAGGCCGCGCGGGTCTGGCCCCAAAAAGGCGTCCCTGAAAACGGCGCAGGCTGGCTGTTAACCGTGGCGCGGCGGCGGGCCATTGATCGGTTGCGAAAATCAAAACGTGCCGGTGCTGAAACCACTCGCGATACCATTTTGTTATTAGCTGAGGATGACACCCTGCCCGAACAAAACCATATCATCCCAGACGAGCGCTTGCGGCTGATTTTCACTTGCTGCCATCCGGCACTTTTGCAAGAAGCCCAAGTTGCGTTGACATTGCGCAGCATGTGCGGCTTGCCCGCTGCTGAAATTGCCCGCGCATTCCTGACCAGCGAACCAACAATGAACCAACGCCTGACCCGCGCCAAATCAAAAATCCGCAACGCAGGCATTCCGTATCGTGTGCCCGAACACACCGAAATTCTACCCCGTTTGCAGCCGGTTCTATCGGTGATTTATCTGATTTATAATGCCGGTTACGCCCCAAATAACGCAACCCTGACCGATGAAGCCATCCGGCTTGCTACGCTTTTGCACCATCTTTTACCCCATCCCGAAGTCGCGGGCCTTTTGGCGCTTATGACGTTACACCATGCGCGCAACTCCGCACGGTTTCAGGGCAACAGGTTGATCTCGCTGGAGCAGCAAAATCGCAAGCTTTGGGATCAGCTTGCCATCAAACGCGGCAAATCTCTGTTGGTTGACGCGTTAAAGCAAAATCAGCCCGGCCCGTATCAGTTTCAGGCCGCCATTAGCGCAGTGCATAGCGATGCAAAAAACTGGCGCGCTACGGATTGGCGCCAAATTGTCAGTCTTTGTACGGCACTTAATACTTTGACGCCTAGCCCGATTGTTAGGCTCAATAGGGCGGTGGCAGTGGCCTATGCGGGCGATCTGGGACATGCCTTAGCTGATCTGGAGGGGTTGAAATCTGACCTTGCGAATTACCAGCCGTTTTACGCTGCCCGCGCAGAGCTTCGCAGCCAAAATGGTGACATTGATCAAGCCAAACACGATTACCAAACCGCCATCCGGTTTAGCCAAAATACTGCCGAGCAGCAATTTTTGAAACACAAGCTAGCCGAATTGGGGTGAAACGCCGCGCGCTATATGGCACAAAGCCGGTATGAGACGTTTTGGAACCCCGCCCCACGCTAAAATCCGCTATAAAACCCGCCCCGGTGCTTATGCGATCATCACCCGTGGCCGCGATATTTTGCTGACCCATCAGGACATTGGCTATGACGAGGTCCAGCTTCCGGGCGGGGGTATTGACGCTGGCGAAGGGCCGCTTACCGCCCTGCACCGCGAAGCTTACGAGGAAACCGGCTGGAAAATCGCGCCTATTCGCAAGCTTGGCACCTATCGAAATTTTGTCTATATGCCGGAATATGATCGCCATGCGGAAAAAACCTGCCATATTTATCACTGCCACGCGGTGCGAAAAATATCAGAGCCGATCGAGCCGGGCCATCAAGCCATATGGGCCGATGCAAAAACCGCCTTGCAAATTCTGGCGGTTGAAGGCGACCGCTATTTTCTAGGGGCATTCCTGCGTAACCGCTGACCAAACAGCCGGAAATCGGCCTTCAGGTTTGTCAGGGTCAGCTTGCTGCGATGCTTGCCAATATCCATCCACCAATAGAAAAACAATGCAATCAAGGCGCAGAACAAGGCTGATAACAATGTGTCACTGAAAAAATGCCGGCCTTTGATCACCCGCAGGCCCGCGCCCAATACGGCTAATGTGGTCAGGCCCCAAAACATCAGCCATTTCCATTTAACATTGCGCCATAATAACACGCCGGTCACGATGGCAACCGTGGCAATTGCGCCGCCTTCGCCTGATGTAAACGAGCAATTGGTGATGCACTGATCGGACAGGTAATAGGCAGGGGTGAAATCCAGCTCTCCGCCAAATTCACGTATCGAAACCGGCCGTGCCCGCCCCCAGTTGTTTTTCAAAACCGTATTTACCAAAAACAGCGGCCCCGCCAGCGAGACCACAAACGGATAGGCCCATATCCGCAAGGGGATATTCCGGTTTTTCCCTAAAAATGCCGCAAACCCGATGCCAAGCAATGACAGCAGCATAAACAGCCACATCGCCCGGATCAGAAAAATCCGGATACTGTCCAGAACAGGGTTTATACCTGCGGCAAACCCGCCATCCCGCCAAAAAAGCCCCGAGATATAAATATCGAGCTGCGGAAACAGCACAAAAACCGCGCTGACCACAAGTGTGGCAAATAACAGCGTGATGGTGATTTTTCGCAGCAAAATATCCGGTTGTTTCATACCGGTGTTCTAACTTCCGCCGATGCAAAAGCAAACACCTTCCTTTGGCTGGTATTTCCGATATATTGAACCGGATAAGGAGACCGTGATGCGTATTTTACCTGTTTTAATTTTCGCCCCTTTTCTGGCCGCCTGTGCCAGCCTGACCGAGGAACAATGCCAATCCGGCAATTGGTCCGGCATTGGCTATAATGACGGGCTGAATGGCCGGTCACTGGAATATATCGGCAATCATTTCGAGGCCTGCGCCGATCTGGGTATTTCACCGGATATTGGCGCATGGCAGGCAGGGCGCGAACAGGGCTTGTTGCGCTATTGCACCCCTGAAAATGCTTATATAACCGGCCGGAATGGCGGGAATTTTAACAATGTTTGCCCGGCCAGCCAATCCGGCAATTTAACTCTGGCCTATAGCTGGGGTGGCGAATATTACGATATTACGCAGGAAATTATGATCCTGACCGAAGAAAAACACGAGATCGAATTGATTATTGTCACCAGTTTATCACACCCGGATCTAACCCCTGAACAAGCGGCGCAGCTTGCCCAGCTAACCAGCCGCATTCGCCTGATCAACCTGAAACTCCGCCGCCTGACACGCCAAAGGGAGCGTTATGCCTTTTGGCCAAGCTAGGGTCAGGACCCTAGGGTGATAAATCAAAGCTGGCAAAAACCGGCGCATGGTCCGATGGTCTTTCCCAGCCGCGCACGGGGCGCAATATCCGGCTGTTATTGCCCGATGCGGCAATATCGGATGTGGCCCAGATATGATCAAGACGGCGGCCTTTATCGGCCGCATCCCAGTCTTTGGCACGATATGACCACCAGCTATAGACCTTGCCTTCGGGCATATCCTGACGGGTAATATCCACCCAACCGCCTGAATCCATTGCCTTATTCAGATGCTCCACCTCAATCGGGGTGTGGCTGACGATTTTCAACAATTGTTTGTGGGACCAGACATCATCCTCAAGCGGCGCGATATTCAGATCCCCGACCAGCACCGATTTTTCAGGTTTTTCACCGGAAAACCAGTCCGACATTTCCCTCAGAAAATCCAGTTTATGACCGAATTTTTCGTTGATCTTGCGGTCGGGTTTATCCCCGCCTGCGGGCACGTAAAAATTATGGATGGTCATGCCATTATCCAGCCGCCCCGCCACATGGCGCGCATCACCTTTGGCACAAAAATCACGGCTGCCCGCATCTTGCATGGGCAATTTTGACAGGATCGCAACACCGTTATAGCC
>JAKITE010000116.1 GCA_021648225.1 Paracoccaceae bacterium | reverse complement strand
ATGACGACCCGAAGGCGCAAATATTCCATGCAGGCACCAAAACAAATAATGGAAAAATCACCGCAAACGGGGGCCGTGTGTTAAACATCACCGCACGCGGCGAGAGCCTGCAAGAGGCTCAAACCCGTGCTTATGACTTGATCGAAAAAATCAATTGGCCGAGCGGGTTTTATCGCAAAGACATCGGCTGGCGCGCACTTTAGGGTCTAGACCCTAGTTACAGGCCAAAACCCGTTCAAAGCTGCGCTGGCCGTCAAATGGTGTGATCACGGTGCTGGTCACCATGCCGCCAGCAATGCGCGAGGCGACAATATTGCGCCATATACTATCCGCAGTAATTACCTCGGCACCCAACCCGCAATCACGGATGCCGCCGGATATAAAATCCTCGCCAAAGCGATGGTTGGTCAGGTTTGATTGTTGGCCGATTTGCACCAGCTTGCCGCGCCGCATGGTCCAGATACGCAGGGTTTTGCCCAAATGTGGCGTTTCGACATAGGCAATATCAAGCTGCCCGTCGCTGTCCAGATCAGCAATGCCCGCAGGGGCCAGCCACCGAAATGCAGTGCCGATATTCGGGGTTGCCGTGATCAAACCGTCAATACCGTAAATCGCCAACCGCGCGCCGGTTTGGTTATCTGTCTCGACCACAATCACCTCGGGCCGCCCGTCACCGTCCATATCTGCCAGACGCGGGATAAGGTCTTCGAACACGCTGCCTTCGGGCAAGGTGATTTTCACCTGCCGTTCCACATAATTCGGGCAGCGGAAACAATCATCAATGGTTAGAACCAGCGCACCATATTCAAAATTTCTACCGAATACGCCGTGCTGGTATCGCAAAGTCGGCTCCGCATATTCGGCTGCAATGATAATCGGCTGGCCGTTTGGTGCCAGCATTTGTGCCAAAGCAATGTTTGGCAGCAAAGCCCATATCAGCAGCCAGAACCGCATCAGATTTGTTTTGAAGGCATCCGCACAATCAACCCGTCCAGCGCATCGGTGACCTTTACCTGACAGGTCAGGCGTGATGTTACCGTGTTGGGCTCAAAAGCGAAATCAAGCATGTCTTCTTCCATCTCGTCCTTTTTCGGCAGCTTTTCCACCCATGTTTCATCAATGTAAACATGGCAGGTTGAACAGGCACAAGCGCCGCCGCAATCGGCCTCTATGCCCGGGATGTCATTGTCGCGCGCGCCTTCCATGACGGTCAGGCCGTTATCGACCTCCACCACATGTTCGGTGCCGTTATGTTCAATATAGGTTATCTTGGCCATGCTGCCCTCATCATTTCAAACTATTGGCAGGTTATGTAAAGCCTATCCGCCCCTGTTACCAGTCCGATAAAGCAAATTTGATAAGTTACGCTGATTTACCATAAATTCAGCGATTGTTTTAAGACAATTTTTAGACAATTTACTTATAATTTTCCGCTACTTAACCATTAACCAATGGCTAACATATGTCTAGATTTTTACGGGAATTTGGGGCAAATTCGGAAACATCAAAACGGAGGGTTCACAATGTCTCGTATTACCATCACAGCAAACGACAACGGCTTTTTCACAAATTCCCCGATCGGGGGGGCTTTGGCACCCAATGTTTTTCTGCGAACACAGGTCAATACAACCGGCACTGTGCTTAGCTTTGACGGCTTTGACTGGGCCTCTGCCGAAAGCCTGCGTTATGCTTCGCAAGACATTTTTGTCTCTGCCGGTGGGCTGGATATTGCCAATGCACAACTGGGCCAAACCGAGATAGTAACCGTAACCAGTATCAATTATTACCGCGAAATTGATGGCGAGATGACCATCATCGGCACCCTTGAACTGCCCGATACGCTTGATGTCACCGCAACCCTTCAATCTTACGGGGTTGATGATATTGCCGCATGGCATCTGGACCTTGGCACCGTATTGGAAGACCTGCTTCAAACCAACGGGTTTGATTTTATCGGCAGCGAAGCTGACGATGTTTTTGCACCCCACAGCGAAATGCTGCCGTTTCGCGGTGTCGCCCGCATTGATGGCGGTGGCGGCAATGACACCATAACCGGCACTTTGGGCTTTGACCGTATCAAAGGCGGTTCCGGCGACGACTTTATTTTTGACCTGGACGGGACCAACAAAATCCGTGGCGGTTCGGGCGATGACATCATCGAGGTTGGCAATGGTTCCGATGGCAGTCTTTTGCATGGCGGTTCGGGCAATGATACCTTGATTTCGGGATGGGGTAACGACACGCTTGTTGGCGGCTCTGGTGCTGATATTCTGATCGGCGGGCGCGGCGATGATGTGCTGTCGGGCAGTGGCGGCAAAGATATTCTTGAGGGTGGCAAAGGCGATGATACCCTTAACGGTGGCCGTGGGCGCGATCTGTTAACCGGCGGCGAAGGCAATGATGTTTTTATCTTTAACGCCACTGAGCGGGGCCGCGATACCATTACCGATTTTGAAGACGGTGTTGATATGATCCATTTTTCCGGCCTTGGCGGGTTTGAGGATCTTGACATTACCCAAAACGGCGACGATGTGCTGATCACCCATATCGGTGGCAATGGCCAGATTATTCTGGAAGGGTTTGACGCGGCGCTTATTGATGCCTCCGATTTTGCCTTTATCTAAAGTTTTAGAAAACTACCGGTCAAAACTTGTTAAAAAACGTCAATCACTTTGGCTAAATTACCTACTTAAACCGGCCATTAGGTCGGTTTCTTTTTGCCGAGGCGCAGCCGAGGCCAAGCCCAACCGAAGGGCGGGAGAACCCCCTGTCAGTCAGGAACCCTCCCGCAATCCAGCGGCGCTTTGCTAGCGCAAAAGACCACTTCCTTTTGGGCATGGCCTCGGCTGCGCCTCGGTAGGTTGCTTGATGATTTATTCGCTTATCGAAAGCGCCACAAAACGCCCTGAACCCTGACTGCGAACCAGCAACAGGACTGATCGGCGGCCTGCATCACGGGCCGAATTTATCCGGGCCAGCACATCGGCAGGGGTTTGCACCGCCGCTTGGGCTACCTCTACGATCACATCGCCGGGGCGCAAGCCTTTTTCGGCAATTTCCGAACCCTCTTCGACCTGCAAAATAACCACGCCGTTGCTATCGTCGCCAATCATAAAGCGGTCACGCATTTCCTCGGTCAGCACCGCCAGCAACATACCATGGGTTTCAAGCTGCTCGGCCGCTGGCCCGTCGGGGGTGTTTGGCGCAGTTGTTGCCGAGGCCTGCAAGGCGTCTTCCAACCGGCCAAGGGTTACCAGCAGGGTTTGCGTGCTGCCATCCCGAGACACAACCACCCGCACACTGCCCCCCACCGGAGCCTGCGCCACCAGCGATACCAATTCTCGTGCGTTGCGCACATCTTGGCCATCAAAAGTCAAAATAACATCATTGGCCAAAAATCCTGCGTCTTTAGCGGGGCCTTCGGGCACGTCGGTTACATAAACCCCGTCCAGACTGGCAAGGCCGAATTCCTCAACCAGATCTTCGGTCAGATCCGATATGCGCACACCCAGCCAGCCACGACGGGTTTCGCCATATTCGCGCAATTGCAGAATTACATTTTCAACCACAGCCGAGGCCATGGAAAACCCGATGCCGATAGAACCGCCACTTGGCGACAGGATCGCGGTATTCACACCGATTACTTCACCCTTGAGGTTAAATAACGGGCCACCGGAATTACCTTTGTTGATCGCAGCATCGGTTTGAATATAATCATCATAGGCACCGGCCAAGGTGCGGCCGCGCGCTGAAACAATCCCGGCAGAAACCGAAAACCCCTGCCCCAGCGGATTACCAATCGCCAATACCCAGTCACCAACCCGCATAATATCGGAATCACCAAAATTAACAAAAGGCAAGGGTTCATCGGCCTCGACCTTTAGCAGCGCCAAATCGGTGCGCTCATCACGCCCGACAATCACCGCATCCAGAAAACCGCCGTCAAAAAGTTCGATCACGATTTCATCTGCGTCAACAATCACATGGTTATTGGTCACCACATAGCCGTCTGCCGAAATAATGAATCCTGATCCAAGCGCAGAGCCGCGCCGCTCGGGCGGTTCGCCGTTACGATCTTGAAAATCACGAAACAGATCATCAAAAGGCGTGTTGCCCTGATTATCATCACGGGCGTTAAGGTTGGTCGAGGTGGTTATATTCACCACAGCGGGGCTGACCAGTTCAGCCAGATCAGCAAAGCTTTCGGGGGTGATCTGCGCCTTTGCTGCGTTTGCGGCAAAAATACTTGCCAGCATAAGCACAAGCACCGCCAACATACGGTTTGCTTGCTTTACCGGATTTTCCAAAATCTTTGCCTGTGTCAAAATCTGACCTCCAAAATATGTCAATGCCTGCCCAGCAATGTGTTGCTATCGTGTCAAATTGCAACCTCGCGACCAAAAATTTTAGTCAATATGCCGTTACCTTGGGCGCATTATCGCCGCGCCCACCAGATAAGTGCAACCCCAATGGCGATAATTATCAATGCAATCACGCTTAATTTTTCGGATCGCACCGTGACAAGCAGCAATAATGCCTGTTTTAAACGATTTGGGGCCAGTGCAAGCACCAGCCCCTCAATCACGGCCACGAACCCGAGGCCGAAGATAATGTCATCAATCATTCAGCCGCAGGCCGCCCGTTAGGCGAGACAAAGTAATTGAAGAACTCCCCGTTTGGTGACAGCACCATAGACGAATTATTGCCCCGAAGCGCGTTTTCATACGCAGCCAAGGAACGATAGAATTCAAAGAATTCCGGGTCGCGCCCATAGGCCTCGGCGAAAATTGCATTTCGCTCTGCGTCGGCTTCACCACGGATGATGTTGGCATCACGTTGAGCAATTGAAACCGTTTCAATCGCTGTCCGATCCGCCTGCGCACGCACCCTTTGTGCCGCCTCAGAACCACGCGCCCGTTCATCACGGGCCTCGCGTTCGCGTTCTGCGTTCATCCGGTCAAAGGTTGCGGTCAGGTTTTGCTCTGGCAATTCAGCACGTTTGATACGCACATCGATTACCTCGATGCCAAGATTGATAGATTTTGCAATGGCTTCATCACGAATTCTAGCCATCAGCTCTATCCGGTCATCCGATAGAACCGCGCCGGAATCAACCTGACCCAACACCTCCAGCAATGCGGCATTAAGGTTGTTTGCCAGCCGTTCATCAGCAGTTCTAATCCCACCGGTGCCAACCGCTTGGCGGAACCGAACCACGTCCGAGATACGATAGCGCGCAAATGCATCAACCTGCAAACGGCGCTTGTCTTTGAAGTTTACCTCAAGCGGTGCAATATCAAGCGACAGGATCCGGTCGTCATATTTCACAACTTCCTGAATAAACGGAATGCGAAACGCGATGCCCGGGTCTTCTTTAACCAAACGCACCTGACCAAATTGCAACACCAGCGCTTTTTCACGCTCGTCCACGATGAATATCGCCGAAAGCAGCAAAAATACCGCCGCAACAAATATACCGATAATTATGGGTAATTTTTTCATTGGTTTGCCCCCCCGCGAATAAGCTCATTTAATGGCAGATAAGGCACAACCCCTGATCCCGCCTGACCGGAGGTCTCTTCGAGCAAGATGATATTCACACCGCCCAGAACACGTTCCATTGTTTCTAGATACAAACGTTTGCGCGTTACTTCGGGTGCCAAAAGATATTCGGTATGAACCGCCACAAACCGGCTGGCTTCGCCATCGGCAATGTTGACAACTTGGGCACGATAACCCTCGGCCTGTTGAATAAGCTCTGCAGCCTGACCACGGGCTTCGGCCAATGCCTGATTGGAATAAGCATCCGCACGTTTTTCAAGCGTGTCGCGTTCTTGTTCCGCAGCCTGCACATCTTGCACAGCTTCGATCACCTCGGAGGGCGGGTCGGCCTTTTCAAGGTTGAGCCGCACAATATTCACACCACTGTCATAACTGTCGAGAGTGGCCTGAATTAGCGCTTCAACCTCTTGCGAAATCGCACGGCGGCCCTCATTCAGGATGGGGGCAAAATTTGACCGGCCAATAACCTCGCGCATCGCCGATTCAGAAACCGCACGAATGGTTTCTTGCGGGTCTGCCAGATTAAACAGGAATTGTGCCGGGTCGGTAATGTTCCACACCACCTGAAAATCGATATCAACGATGTTTTCATCACCCGTCAGCATCAATCCTTGGGAAGAACGGCCAAAACCGCCCACACCGATATTTTCAATACGCTCACCGGTTACCTGCACGATTTCCGCGCGCACCACAGGCCATGGCGCAAAGTTCAAACCGGAATCGCCGGTTTTGTAATATTCGCCCAGAAACAGCTCAACTGATTTTTCCTCAGGCTTAACCGTATAAAACGAATTAAACGCCCAAAGGCCAACCACGGCCAGCGCGATCAGTGCCGCGCCGCCTTTGCCAATGCCACCAGCACCATCGCCGCCACCGGAACCGCCGCCGCCGATCAGGGCTTTTAGCTTTTCTTGGCCTTTTTGGATCAGTTCATCAATATCGGGAACCTGTTGCGGACCACCCGGAGGGGGTGGGCGTTGGCCGCGACGACCATCATCGTCTCCGCCATTATTTCCGCCACCGCCCCAAGGGCCGCCGGAATTGTTGTTGCTGGGCATTTGTATGTCCTTTTATTTGTAAACGTTATCAAGGTTGGAAGTGTTCATTCCGGAGCGGAATGTCAAGGATTACCGCACCGGTTCTTTCATTGTTACCAATTCTTCGGCCGCCGTTGGATGCACCGCCACCGTGCGGTCAAAATCTTGTTTGGTGGCGCCCATCTTAATCGCCACCCCCGCAAGCTGGATCATTTCACCCGCAGCCGGGCCAACAATATGACAGCCAAGAACCTTTTGGCTATGTTTTTCGACAATCAGTTTCATCAGCATGCGTTCATCACGGCCCGCCAGAACATTTGCCATCGGCCGGAATGCAGCGGCGTAAACCTCGATCTCGGTTTTATCGCGCGCGTCTTCCTCGGATAATCCAACCGTGCCGATTTCCGGCTGGGTAAACACCGCCGTGGCAATCAGTTCGTGATCGGGCGAGGATGGATTATTGTTAAACACCGTTTCAACAAAAGCCATAGCCTCGCGGATCGCCACCGGCGTTAGCGCCATACGATCCGTCACATCGCCCACCGCATAAATGCTGTCACAGGTGGTTTTGGAATATTGATCCACCATAATTTCACCATTCCGGCCCAGTTCAACACCGGCATTTTCAAGGCCAAGACCTGCGGTATTCGGCACCCTGCCCGTAGCATACATCACCATATCAACATCGGTAATCGACCCGTTGGAGCAAGCCACCCGCAAACCATCACCGGTTTTTTCAATCGCAGTAACAACCGTGCCCACATGCAGGTTGATACCCTTGTTTATCATTTCTTCGGCAACATGGCCGCGCACTTCGTCATCAAACCCGCGCAATATCTGCGCGCCGCGATAAAACTGCGTGACCTCGGAGCCAAGCCCGTTGAAAATACCGGCAAATTCACAGGCGATATAGCCACCACCAACAATCAACACCCGTTCAGGCCGGGATTTCAGCAAAAACATATCCGCCGAGGTTTTTACATATTCCGCGCCCTTGAAATCCGGCACAAACGGATGGCCGCCGGTTGCTACCAGAATGGTTTTGGCAGTCAGTAATTCGCCGCTGGCCAGTTCAACCGTATGGCTGTCTTTAACAGTAGCGCGGCTATCGAAAATGCTAACATCATTGCCCGACAGGCCTTTGCGATACAGGCCTTCCAGCCGGTCCAGCTCGGCGTCTTGTTTAGCAATAAACCGGCCCCAATCAAAACTGCGCTTGCCGATGGTCCAGCCGAAACCCTCGGCATCCTGCATCATTTCGGCATAGCCCGATGCATAAACCATCAGCTTTTTCGGCACACAGCCGCGAATAACACAGGTGCCGCCCATGCGGTATTCCTCGGCCAAAGCAACCTTTGCCCCGCCTTGCGCCGCAACGCGTGCTGCGCGCACCCCGCCAGACCCGCCACCAATGACGAATAAATCATAATCGTATTTCATGTTTATGCTCTCCTAAGCGCCGGGCACAAAAAGACTGTTTTTAGAGGGCATATGCACCGATGATTTACCCATATCGCCTTGATCCCGATCATAGGTATGCACCATGCCATCACCATAGCCAACCAGAACCGTATCGGCCATTTCAGTAAACAAACCGGTTTCGACCACACCCGGAATCAGATTAAGCGCCCGACCCAGTTCGTGGGGCGCGCCAATACGATTAAGGTGCAGATCCAGAATAAAATGACCCTCGTCGGTGACATAGGCTTTGCCGTTATCTTCCCGAAGGGTAATATCGCGCGCCGCAACATCTGCGGCGGCGATCAGTTCGGAAACCATCTGTTGCGTGGTTTTCCAGCCAAACTGCACAACCTCGATTGGCAAGGGAAAGGCACCCAGCGTATCCACCTGTTTGCTGGCATCGGAAATCACAACCATCTGGTCCGATGCACGGGCCACGATTTTTTCTTGCAACAATGCGCCGCCACCACCTTTGATCAGGTTCAGATGCGTATCGAATTCATCAGCCCCGTCAATCGTTACATCCAGCCAACCCGCCGCATCCAGCGTCGTCAGCGGGATATTCAGGCTGTCGGCCAGATCACGGGTGCGGTTCGATGTCGGCACCCCGACAATTTTCAGCCCCTCGTTATTGACCAGCCCGCCCAGCAATTGCACAAACCAAGCGGCCGTGCTGCCAGTGCCAAGCCCGACCCGCATATCGGGCTGAACAAAAGCCAGCGCGGCTTTTGCAGCAGCATATTTTGCGCGATCGGCATTGGAAAGATCATCTGTCATAGCTCACCTGTTTTGCTGGCCAAGAATCTATTTGGCACAGTATATATCATTTTTCACGGGGCATGCGAGGGGGGCTTGGCTGATTTTATCGCATTGAAGCTTGTGATTGTCGGATTTTGACGTCAAAGCCGGCCCAAAACCGATAGATTGCGCCAAAACGGGGGAATTATGTTTCTAAGCATTTTTGA
>JAKITE010000115.1 GCA_021648225.1 Paracoccaceae bacterium | reverse complement strand
TCGCTGGATCAAAAAAATACAGCACCGCCCCGTGCGAAGCACGCATCAGGCCTTTTTCAGACATCACCCTTAAGTTCTTTAGCATTCTCCACCGTCAAACGGTGGGTGCGGCACCACACCCTACTTGCCCAACGCGCATCTCCGTGCAACACTCGGGTAACCCAAATACCGGAGCCCGCCTTGCCACATCCCTTTCCTGCCATTGCTGTTGCGCTTACCCTGACCGCCTGCGCTGCCGTCCCGATCATTGCTTTCCCGACCGAACGTCCACAACCGCAATCCCCTGCGGAAATTGCCTATATCACCGATATTCTGAACACGCTCCAACCCCGATCCATTGCTGAAAACCGTGAATATTGCGGCTATCTTGGCCTCTCCCCTGCGGGTGATTTTGCCATTTCACCCCCTAAACGCGGCAGCAAAGCAGGGTGTAGGCCTGATGAACCCTCTGCAGAATTGCGCGTCCTTGCATCCTATCACACCCATGCCGCCTATGCGGTTCAATATGACAGCGAAGTCCCGTCATTTGAGGATCTGGAGGCCGACATCGAGGAAGGCGTTGACGGATACATCGCCACCCCCGGCGGGCGCATCTGGTTTAATGATGCCGATGCGGCTCAAGCAACCATGGTTTGCGGGCTAACCTGCATCACCGCTGACCCGAATTTCCGACCCGAACCGGATTCCAGGGTTTTGAACAGCTATTTGCTGGACGGGCTATGGGACCGGCAGAATTATACCGGCCAATAACCCTAATCGGTAAATTTATTATCCCTCGGAAAACCGCGCGGCGCCATGCGCCCTGCACCGGCACGTTTGCCGATCCAGTCTTTTAAATCGGTTTCGGTGCGGGTGCGCCCGCCGCCATCCAGCCATTTCAGCCCATCGGCCAAGGCAAACAGTTTGGCGTCTGACAGCTCTCCGTCTTTGTCGGCATATTTTTGCAGGCGCACGCCTTTGCCGCGCCCAAGGCGGGGTAAATCAGCCAGCGGAAATACCAGCATTTTACGATTCAGGCCCACGCAGGCGATATGGTCGCCGGTTAAAAACAGACAGATCCGTGCCTTGATATTGCCTTTGACATTCAATACCTGCCGCCCGTTTCGGGTTTGCGCGACAACCTCGTTTTCGGCCACCACAAATCCGTCACCCGCGCTGCTGGCCACCAGCAATTCACGACCGGGCTTATGGATGAAAAACGAAATAATCTCGGCGTCATTGGGCAGATCAACCATCAGGCGCACCGGTTCGCCCATGCCGCGCCCACCGGGCAGGTCATTGGCCGCAAGGGTATAAAACCGGCCGTTGCTGCCAAACACCAACAGCTTGTCGGTGGTTTCCGCATGGAAAATAAACCTCGGCCCGTCGCCATCTTTGAATTTCAATTCCTGATCCAGCGCGATGTGGCCTTTCATGGCCCGCACCCAGCCCATTTCGGAACAAACCACCGTCACCGGTTCGCGCTCTATCATGGCTTCCAATGGCACTTCTTCGACATCGGGCGCATCTGCCAGCACCGTGCGGCGCGCACCGCCATCAGCAGATTTACCAAATTCCTTGCGGGTAGCACGCAGCTGTTCAATGATTTTCGCCCATTGCAATTCATCACTGCCGATCAGGTCTTCAATATCTGCACGTTCCACCAGCAAAGCATCCCGTTCGCGCTTCAGCTCCATTTCTTCCAGCTTGCGCAGGCTACGCAACCGCATGTTCAAAATGGCTTCGGCCTGCACGTCTGTAAGGTCAAATTCGACCATCAGCATTGCCTTTGGCTCATCCTCGTATCGAATGATCTCGATCACCCGATCAAGGTTCAGGAACGCAATGATATAGCCTTCCAGCACCTCCAGCCGTGCATCAATTTTGCCCAGCCGGAATTTTGATCGACGCTGCAAAACATCGCGGCGATGGTCAATAAAGGCGCGCAATACTTCCTTAAGGGTTGAAACCTGCGGCACCAAACCGTTAATCAGCACGTTCATATTCATCGAAAACCGCGTCTCAAGATCGGATTGCCGAAACAAAGCCTCCATCATCACCGCAGGGTCAACAGTTTTGCTGCGCGGTTCCAGCACCAGCCGGATATCCTCAGCGCTTTCATCACGCACATCCGCCAGAATCGGGATTTTTTTGGCGTTGATGATTTCAGCTATTTTTTCAATCAGCTTTGATTTTTGCACTTGGTAGGGGATTTCAGTGACAATGATCTGCCACATGCCACGACCTACGTCTTCGATCTCCCATTTGGCGCGCAGCCGGAATGACCCGCGACCGGTTTTATAAGCGTTAAGAATATTTTCGCGCGGCTCTACCATGATGCCACCCGTCGGGAAATCGGGGCCGGGCACCAGATCAACCAGCTTTTCAACGCCTGCATTAGGGAATTTTACCAGATGAATCGCCGCATCGATCAGCTCGTTAATATTATGGGGCGGAATATTGGTGGCCATGCCCACGGCAATACCGCTGGAACCATTGGCCAAAAGGTTGGGAAAAGCAGCAGGCAGCACCACCGGTTCGGTTAAGGAACCATCGTAATTATCGCGAAAATCAACCGCGTCTTCACTGATGCCTTCCATCAAGGCCTCAGCAGCGGCGGTCATGCGGGCCTCGGTATAACGGGCGGCAGCGGGGTTATCGCCATCAATATTGCCAAAATTGCCTTGGCCATCCACCAGCGGGTAACGCACGGCAAAATCCTGTGCCAAACGCGCCATCGCATCATAAATCGCGGCGTCACCGTGGGGGTGGTAATTACCCATCACATCGCCGGAAATTTTCGAGGATTTCCGATAACGCCCTTTTGGCTCCAGTTTCAATTCACGCATGGCAAACAGAATGCGCCGATGCACGGGTTTCAGCCCGTCACGCGCATCGGGCAGCGCGCGGTTCATGATGGTCGATAACGCATAGGTCAGATACCGATCGCCCAGCGCACGGCGCAAGGGTTCGGATGTAATATGCCCGCCATCGGGTATCTCGGGGGTGTCTTTCTTTTTCGCCATAGATGTGGTGTATAACGCCCGCTCGCGCCGGTCCAGCGCAAATAGGCGGGGCATCGCCAACAGGGCAAAAAAACAACCAACCGGCGTTACGACAACCAATACGTAGTATAGACAACAGTATTCCCCTCGCCTATACACGCCATTGAACACAAGGAGAAAGAAATGGAGTGTAAATCCTGTAAATTCTGGTGGCCTTACAAAGGCGGAAGCTTGACCAACCGCAAAGAACTGCCCCGAGATGGAGCAAAAACAGGCGAATGCCGGCGTAATTCCATCAACCGCACCATCGCCGATGATGGCAGCTTTCCCAGCTCCAGATCCGACCAATGGTGCGGGGAGTTCAAACCTGCTTAACAAGCCACGCGCGGCTTAACCCCATTTTTTCCAGAGGCTTCCCCTGCCTGATTATTCGCTGTATGCCTGTGCAAAACGGGGGCAAATATGCAAAGATCCATTCTAATTACCGGCTGTTCCAGCGGCATCGGTTATGACGCAGCCCATGGTCTGGCAGCGCGGGGTTGGCGGGTATTTGCCAGTTGCCGCCAAGAAAAAGACGTGGCGCGGCTAAAATCCGAAGGCTTGGAAAGCCTGCAACTGGATTATGCCGATCAGGATAGTATTGACGTTGCGGTCAAACATGTTTTTGACGCGACCGGCGGCACGCTAGATGCGCTGTTCAACAACGGCGCCTATGCCCAGCCCGGCGCCACGGAGGACATGCCCGTTGCGGCCCTGCGCGCCATATTCGAGGTCAATGTTTTTGGCCAGTTTGAGTTAATTCGCCAAGTGCTGCCTGCCATGAAAACACGGGGTTCGGGGCGAATCATCAACTGCTCATCGGTGCTGGGAGTTGTTGTTTTACCGATGCGCGGGCCATATTGCGCCACCAAATTTGCCATGGAAGCCATGACCGATGCCTTGCGTTATGAAAACCGTGGCAGCGGCCTGCATTTCATTTCGATCCAGCCCGGGCCGATCACCAGCAAAATTCGCGAAAACGCCATCCCGCATTTTGAAAAATGGGTTGATTGGAAAAATTCCAGCCACCGCGCGGTCTATGAGGAAAAACTGATGCCGCGCCTGTATGAACCCAAAACCGCAATTGACAAATTTGAACTGCCGGCCAGCGCCGTTACCAAAAAACTGATCCATGCGCTGGAAAGCCGCAACCCCAAACCCCGTTACAAAGTCACCACACCCACCTATATTGCCGAAGCAGCCCGACGGCTGTTACCCAAACGTATGCTAGACCGGGTTTTTTCCGGCTAAGGAGCTATCATGTTTACCGATCCTTTGTTTATTCTGGTTATTCTAGCAGTGCTGGCCACATTGGCGGTGCTGGTTCTTGGTTTGCTTTCCTTTGCCAAAGGCGGCGAATTTCACAAAAGAAACGCCAATAAATTAATGCGCTGGCGGGTGGGGTTGCAATTTCTGGCAGTGATCTTTTTTATGCTTTTTATCTTTTTCCGGCAGAGCAACTAAATGGTTACGCTTAACAAAATCTATACCCGCACTGGCGACAAAGGCACAACAGCTTTGGGCAATGGCGCGCGGGTGAACAAACATGACCTGCGGGTTTCGGCCTATGGCACGGTGGATGAAACCAACGCATTTGTCGGCATGGCGCGGCTGCATGCATCGGGTGATATGGATAAAATGCTGGAACGCATTCAAAACGATCTGTTTGATCTGGGCGCAGACCTGTGCCGCCCCGATATTGCCAATGACGCAAATGCCGAATATCCGCCCCTGCGCATGGTGGCCACACAAACAGACCGACTTGAAGCCGAAATAGACTTGATGAATCGCGATATTGCCCCGTTAAAAAGCTTTGTTCTGCCGGGGGGCGGCGCGTTGGCGGCAGCGCTTCATGTCTGCCGAACCGTCTCGCGCCGCGCTGAAAGGCTGGCGGTTGAATTAAGCCTTTTGGGCGATGTAACGCCAGCAGCCGTTAAATATCTTAACCGTTTGTCGGATTGGTTCTTTGTTGCGGCGCGTGCGGCCAATAATAACGGGCTAGACGACGTATTATGGGTGCCGGGCGCCAATCGTTAACGGCTTGACCCAAAGAAAATCTTGCAGCGCAGCATAATTGCTGATTATCTGCGCAAGAACCCCATTTTGGGCCCAATACGGAGAAAACAAATGAAGGTGCTTGTGCCTGTAAAGCGCGTGATTGACTATAACGTCAAAGTGCGCGTGAAAGCTGACGGAGCCGGGGTTGACCTTGCCAATGTCAAAATGTCGATGAACCCTTTTGACGAGATCGCGGTGGAAGAAGCCATTCGCCTGAAGGAGGCTGGCACCGTGTCTGAAATTATCGCCGTTTCCATCGGCGTCAAGCAAAATCAGGAAACCCTGCGCACCGCGCTGGCCATGGGTGCGGATCGCGCCATTCTGATCATTGCCGCCGACGATGTGCATAATGATATCGAACCACTGGCAGTTGCAAAATTGCTAAAAGCTGTGGCGGATGAAGAACAGCCCGGCCTTATGTTGCTGGGCAAACAGGCAATTGATAATGACATGAACGCCACCGGCCAGATGCTGGCGGCACTGCTTGGCTGGTCACAAGCGACCTTTGCGTCTGAACTTTCCATCGACGGCGATTTCGCCACCGTGACCCGCGAGGTTGACGGCGGTTTGCAAACCATCAAGGCAAAAATGCCGGCGATTGTGACGGTTGATCTGCGCCTCAATGAACCGCGCTATGCCAGCCTGCCAAACATCATGAAAGCCAAGCGCAAACCGATGGAGGAAAAAACGCCGGCGGATTATGGCGTTGATATCACGCCGCGTCTGACCATCACCAACACAACCGAACCGGCCGGACGCGCGGCAGGGGTCAAGGTTGCCGATGTGGCGGAACTTGTTGCCAAACTCAAAGACGAAGCGGGGGTATTATAATGGCTGTTCTTTTATTAGCCGAGGTTCAGGGTGCTGAACTTTCCATGGATCAAACCGCAAAAGCAGTAACCGCTGCAACCGCTTTGGGGGATGTTACGGTGCTTTGTGCGTCATCAGGTTGCGGTGGCGCAGCCGATGCAGCAGCGAAAATTGCCGGTGTTGCCAAAGTGCTATGTGCCGACGATGCCGCCTATGGCAATGGTCTGGCCGAACCGATTGCGGATCTGATTGTATCGCTGGCTGGCGATTATGACCATATCGTTGCTCCGGCCACGACCAATGGCAAAAATATCCTGCCACGGGTTGCGGCCTTGCTGGATGTGATGGTGATTTCGGATGTGACCGGCATTGTCTCGGCTGACACGTTTGAACGCCCGATTTATGCGGGCAACGCCATCCAGACCGTGCAATCAAGCGATAATAAAAAGGTTGTTTCGATCCGCACCACAGGGTTTGACGCGGCGGCAGAAACCGGTTCTGCCTCGGTTGAAAAAATCGCAGCGGTTGCCAATCCGGGGCTTTCGGAATGGGTTGAAGACAAGGTTCAAACCTCTGACCGGCCTGATCTGACCAGCGCAAAAATTGTCGTTTCCGGTGGTCGTGGCGTAGGATCCGCCGAGAATTTTGCAATAATCGAACAATTAGCCGATAAACTTGGTGCCGCTGTTGGTGCCTCGCGTGCTGCCGTTGATTCAGGCTATGCCCCCAATGATTGGCAGGTTGGCCAGACCGGAAAAGTGGTCGCACCCGACCTTTATATCGCCATTGGTATTTCAGGCGCGATCCAGCATTTGGCGGGCATGAAAGACAGCAAGGTTATTGTCGCGATCAACAAAGACGAAGAAGCGCCGATCTTTCAAGTGGCCGATTACGGGCTGGTTGCTGATCTGTTTGACGCGGTTCCGGCATTGAACGACGCACTGGGCTAACCCCCCGAAAATTCGTTGAAAGGCCTGCCATCTGGTGGGCCTTTTTGCGTTAAAGGCTTGCGCGCAACCGCCCACAGGCATTAACCTGCTCCAAATCAAAAAGGAATGCGATATGGCGATTAAAACCGTAGGAGTTATCGGCGCGGGGCAGATGGGCAGCGGCATTGCCTATGTCTTTGCCATGGCTGGTTATGACGTATTTTTATATGATATTTCTACTGAGGCCGTTGATAGTGCAGTTAAAAAAATAGAATCCAATATGGATCGGCAAATCAGCAAGGGCGCGCTGGACAAGGCAACCAAAACCGCAGCACTGGCGCGGATTACCAAATCTGACAGCATTGAACAGATCGGCGGGCTGGACCTGATTATCGAGGCCGCCACCGAAGTAGAAACCATCAAACGCCAGATTTTCGCGGACCTCGCGCCGCATCTGGCTGAACACACGATTCTTACCTCCAACACCTCGTCCATTTCGATCACGCGGCTGGCAGCGGGCACCGACCGGCCCGAACGGTTTATGGGCTTTCATTTTATGAATCCGGTGCCGGTGATGCAATTGGTAGAGCTTATTCGCGGCATCGCCACCGATGAGCCGACCTTTAAGGCGCTTGAAACCGTGGTTGAACGGCTCGGAAAAACCTCCACCAGTGCCGAGGATTTTCCCGCCTTTATCGTTAACCGCATTCTGATGCCAATGATTAACGAGGCGGTTTACACGCTTTATGAAGGCGTTGGAACCGTGCAAAGCATTGATACTTCGCTAAAATTAGGCGCAAATCACCCGATGGGCCCATTGGAATTGGCTGATTTTATCGGGCTGGATACCTGTTTGGCGATCATGAATGTGCTGCATGAAGGGCTGGCAGATACCAAATATCGCCCCTGCCCGCTGCTGACAAAATATGTCGAGGCCGGTTGGCTGGGTCGCAAAACCAAGCGCGGGTTTTATGATTATCGCGGCGAGTTTCCGGTGCCGACCCGTTGATTTTAACGCTTATTTGTCTTCGCCAAACTTGTTATCCACCAGTTTTTTCAACGCCTCGAGCAAGGCTTCGGCTTGTGGTCCGCTTGTGACCACATCGATTTCGCTGCCAAGCGAAGCAGAAAGGGTCATCAGGCCCAAAATCGAATCTCCGGCAACGGTTTCACCATCTTTGGATACTGTGGCTTTTGCGTCAAAAGATTCGCAAACCTCCACAAAACGGCCAGAAGCGCGGGCATGAAGCCCCTTCACATTGATAATATTCAAGATCATTAGTTGGTTTTCCCTGCACTTGGCTGCATTGAATCAAGATATTTGCGCCCCGCATCTCTGGCACATCGCACTGATTCATCCAAGCTCATATTTCGGGATTTTGCCAGCTTGACCAGCATCGGTAAATTGGCACCATACAAAACCTTGCGCGGCCCCGGGCCACATGCCCGAATTGCCAGATTTGAAGGCGTGCCGCCAAACATATCAACCACAACAACCACACCGCCGCCGCTATCAACATCGTTAACCGCTTGACATATTTCAATTTGTTTAAGGTCAAGATCATCAGTTGCCAAAATAGAAACCGCGCGCGTGCCCTCATGTTTGCCAACCACATGTTCCATCGCCAACAGGTATTCACCTGCCAATCCGCCATGCGCCACAATCACAATACCGATCAATTCAATAACTTTCCTAGCCAGCCGAACCCAGACGGCGTTCCATTTCACGATGGCGAATAGACACCTGCCAGCCCTTATCCGCAAGGGTTTTCGCCAGACATTCCGCCACAGTAACAGACCTGTGCTGCCCGCCGGTGCAGCCAAGCGCCACACTGAAATACGATTTTCCCTCGGCGCGATAGGCGGGCAATAACAGCAGCAACATATCGGTCAGTTTGTCAAAAAACGGGTCAAAATTATGATCATCTTTGACATAATCGGAAACCGCGCTATCCATGCCGGTTAGTTTACGCAATTCTGCCTGCCAATGCGGGTTTTGCAAGAACCGGCAATCCAGCACCATATCAACATTACGCGGCGTGCCGCGTTTATAGGAAAATGACTGCACCGAAACCGATAAGTCGCTGGATAGTTTAGTGCTAAACCATCTGGAAATTTCATCGCGCAAATCATGGGGTGACATGGTTGTGGTATCTATTAAAACATCTGCACTGGCCCGCAACCCGCCCAGAATCGCCAACTCCTGTTCAATACCCATCGCCGCCGAGCCATCTTTTGAAAGCGGGTGCCGCCGTCTTGTTTCGCTAAAACGCTTATCCAGTGTTGCGG
>JAKITE010000114.1 GCA_021648225.1 Paracoccaceae bacterium | reverse complement strand
CCGTATGCACAAACCGCCGTCGGCGGGCCGAGGTGACCACCGCCGGATAGCGGCCTTTTTCGCCTGCATCCGAGACCTTTTCCGCAATGGAATTGGCCAGCCGGTTAAATTCATTTGGCGGCAGGGCGATGTCGATTGTGCCTTGCGGGCCTTCCATCTGGTGTTGCTGGAATAATGCCTCCCATTCGGGGGCTAGTTGCACCAAGGGCAGCGCACCGTCAGGTTCCTGCATGTCGGAAATCAGCTGAAATCCAAGCCGCTGGCGCACATATTCGGTCAGGGCCTCGATGCCGTTAATATTGCCTTGGGCCTCGGCAATTGCTTCCATGATCAGGGGCAGATTGCGGATCGAAACCTGTTCTTCCAGCAATAGGCGCAGCACTGATTGCAGCAGGTCTATCGGCACTTTGTCGGGCACAAATTCATCCAATATTCGCCGGTTGGCGGCAGCACGCCCTGAATCGGACACGGCGACAAATTCATCCAGCAATTTACGCAGCGTGCGGCGGTTGAACAAACGGCCAAAATTCTGTTTCAACACCTCCAGCAAATGGGTGGCGACAACCTCGGTGGGGGTGACCACGGACAGGCCCCGCAAGGCGGCTTCTTCCTGGTCATTGGGGTCAATCCAGCGGGCGGGGGCGCCATAAACCGGTTCGGAAACATCGCTGCCTTCCATTGGCAGGCCGGTGCCTTCGGTCAGCAGAACCAATACGCGGCCCACCTGCACCTGAGAGCGCGCGGCCTCCACGCCCTGAATGCGGATAATATAAGTATCATCGGGCAGCAGGGCAGAATCTGTCAGCCGGATTTCGGGGATGATCACGCCAAATTGCGCGGCGATATGATTACGCATGTTCAGGATGCGGGTATCCAGCCCTGTGGCTTCGTCCATGACGGTGGAAACCAGATTATTGGCAAATTCGAGATGGATTTCATCAAGGTCCAGCATATCGCCAAGGGTTTTTTGCGGCGCGGTTTTTACCTTTTCAACCGATGTCGTGCGGGCCTTTTCGGCCTCCTCGGCGAATTTGCGTTTGAACGCAAAATACGCAGCGCCGCCCAGCACACCGGCGCCCATCAAAAACGGCAACAATGGCAAGCCCGGCACCAGCGCAAACAGGGCCAGCAATCCGGCAACCGTGGCCAAGGCCTCGGGATGTTTGGTTAGCTGTTGGGAAAGGGCTTTGTCGGTGGAACCAATTACGCCGCCCTTGGACAGCAAAAGCGCTGTTGCAATAGAAATAATCACGGCGGGAAACTGGGTTACCAGCCCATCACCAACCGTTAGAATTGCATAAGTTTCAAAGGCTTGGCCAGCGGGTAAGTCATGCACAAATATACCGATAATCAGGCCCATCAACAGGTTCAGCAGGGTGATCAACAAGCCGGCAATGGCATCGCCTTTGACAAATTTGGATGCGCCATCAAGTGACCCGAAAAACGTGGTTTCTTCCTGTTCGGTTTTGCGGCGCAATTTTGCTTCGTCATGGTCAATGGCACCGGCGGCCATGTCGCTGTCAATTGCCAGCTGTTTGCCCGGCATACCATCCAGCGCGAAACGCGCGCCGACCTCGGCCATGCGGCCAGCGCCTTTGGTGATGACGATGAAATTCACGATCAGTAACACGCCAAACACCACCAGCCCCAGATAAACCGAGCCGCCCATGATGAACATGGCGAACCCCTCGATCACATCGCCGGCGGCATCGGTGCCGGTATGGCCTTGGCCGATGATCAGTTTGGTGGAGGACACATTCAGCGATAACCGCAGCATTAATGAAGCCAGCAAAATGGTTGGAAAAGCCGAGAATTCCAGCGGGCGGGCGATAAACAGCGTGATGGTAAAGATCAGGATCGAAATGGCAAAACTGGCCGCCAAGCCGATATCCAGCACAATGGCGGGCATCGGCAGGATCATCATGACAATGATCGAAATCAGCGCAATGCTAAGCAGAACGGTTGGTTGATACAGGGTTGCAATGGTTAGCTTTGGCATAAAAATTCCTAAAATAACGCGCCGTTGGTGCCGGTTAGCAAGCTGACGGTTGCGCCGCCCAGCATGCCCGAGGCCAGCGACCCCATCACCGCAACCGAACCGGTATTTTCAACCGGAGCATCCGCATTTTGCGATGAAAAAGGCGATCCCGCCGCCATGGGTGGCCCCGATAAAAACGCATGTCGCACATCGGGAAAGCGGGTGGTCATTACGGTTGGCAATACCAATGGCACATCGGGCATGTCGCCCAATGTGGCGCGGATGCGGTCAAATCTGGCGCGGTATCGGCTGGCATAAACCTCGGTGCGGGAATGGTATTTGCCCGCAGCGATGGTCCAGTCGGGGTTTTCACCGTATAGTTCCGACAAAAACCGCGCCGCATAGCGGGCATTGGCCATCGGATCAAACATTTCCTCGATGCTCTCGAAATTCTGGGAATGCCATTTGTAATTGATCTGGAAACAACCGACATCGAATGACCGCGCCCCCGCATCGAATTTTTCCTGCACATAGGCCAAGGCCTCAGCCCGTGTATCAAACCAGAAACCGGCACCTTCCATATTAACCGTCCAGGGCCAGGGCTGCAATTTTCCGCCGCGTGAACGGCCGGTTTCGGTCAGGGTGATGGTGTAAAGCACATCGGCAGGAATGCCGCGTTCCGCAGCCGCAGCCGCGCTGGAAGCATCGCAAATGGCGGATGTTTCGTCTGTTTCGCCAAGCGCGGGGCTGGCGAACAAAAGTAACAGGCAATACTTGCCATATCTAAAAACCATTTGCGGATTCTCCGGTGGGTTGGGGCTGGTTTACGGGCAGTTGGTTACCAAGTCGTAAGCAGAGCAAATTATTTCAAATTTTAGCTGGCCCAGCCAAAGCAGTTGAATTATGCCAGAGCCATGAATCATCCGTTGCTGCAATCTGTTTTTGGATTCCCGAAATTCCGCCCCGGTCAGGAAGAGGTCATCGCCGCGATTGATGCTGGCAAAGACGTGCTGACCATTATGCCAACCGGCGGCGGCAAATCGCTGTGTTTTCAATTGCCCGCGCTGATGCGTGACGGGGTAACCGTGGTGATTTCGCCATTGATTGCCTTGATGCGGGATCAGGTTTCCAGCCTTAAGGCGGCGGGGGTTGCGGCGGGGGCGTTGACCTCGGGAAATACCGAGGATGAAACAAACCATGTGTTTGACCAGCTGGAGGCCGGAGAGCTGAAACTGCTTTATATGGCGCCCGAACGGCTGGCCAATATGGGCACGCAAAATATGCTTTCGCGCATTAATGTCACCCTGCTGGCGGTGGACGAGGCCCATTGTGTTTCCCAATGGGGCCATGATTTCAGGCCGGATTACCTGAAAATCGGGGCCTTGCGCGCACGGCTGAATAATGTGCAAACCATTGCCCTGACGGCAACGGCGGATGAAGACACCCGCGCTGAAATTATTGCCAAATTGTTCGACACCCCGCCAAAAGTGTTTCTGGGCGGGTTTGATCGACCCAACCTGACCCTGTGTTTTGAACCCAAAAACAGCCCGCGCCAGCAGGTGTTGAAATATGTGGCGGCACGCAAGGGCGCACCGGGGATTATTTACTGCTCCAGCCGTAACAAAACCGAACAACTGGCGGCGGCTTTGCGCGGGGAGGGCCATAACGCGCTGGCCTATCATGCGGGGCTGGATGCAGAGGTTCGCCGCGAGGCGGAGTATCAATTCAAAACCCGCGACGGGCTGGTAATGTGTGCCACAATTGCGTTTGGTATGGGCGTTGATAAACCTGACATTCGGTTTGTTTTGCACGCAGATCTGCCCAAGTCGATTGAGAGCTATTATCAAGAGGTCGGCCGCGCGGGGCGCGATGGTGCGGCGGCGGAAACCCTGACGCTTTATGGGGCTGATGACATTCGATTGCGGCGGGTACAAATTGATGAAGGCCTTGCGCCAAAAGAACGCAAAGAAGCCGATCACGGGCGGCTGAATGCTTTGCTGGGGCTGGCCGAGGCGTTGAAATGCAGGCGGCAGGTATTGCTGGGCTATTTTGGCGAGGATCACGCAGGGGGCTGTGGCAATTGTGATACCTGCCTGAACCCGCCAGAAATATTTGATGGCACAACGGCTGTGCGAAAAGCTTTGTCAGCAATGTTACGCACCGGCGAATATTTTGGTGCGGGGCATTTGATTGATATTCTGGTGGGCAACTTGACTGACAAGGTTCGCCAGCGCGGGCATGATAACTTGCCGACTTTTGGTGCTGGCAAGGAATATTCCAAACCGCAATGGCAAGCGGTGTTTCGCCAGATGATGGGGCATGATCTGATCCGGCCCGATATGGAACGCTTTGGCGCGTTTCGCATGATGGAAAAAGCCCGTGCGATATTGCGGGATGAACAAAAAATAGACCTGCGCCGCGATACCATTACCAAAGCAGCCAACGCCCCCGAACGCCGCCGCGCCGTGGCCTTGGTGGGGGAGGAAGACGAGGCTTTATTTTCAGCCCTGCGCGGCAAACGTCGAGCGTTGGCCGAAGCGGCACGCGCCCCAGCTTATGTGATTTTTACCGATAGAACACTGGCGGAAATGGCCGCTAAACAGCCCAAAACGCTGGATGAATTTGCCCAGCTTTCGGGGGTAGGGGCGAAAAAACTGGAAAGCTTTGGCAAGATTTTTCTGGAGGTGATTAATGCTACGCCGCAACCCGAGATGCATCCGGTGCGGCGCAAGCTGGCGCTTGGCGGAAAAGGCGATATGTTTGACCAGTTGCAAGAGGCGCAGGTCGCATTGGCGCGGGGGGAAAATGGCAATGATAAACATCTAAGTTGCACCAACGCCACGCTGGCGAAAATTGTCAAACAGGCACCGCGCGATCTGGCCGCGCTGGAAAAAATCACCGGCATGGGGCCGCAAAAAACCGAGCGGTTTGGCGAAGTGTTTCTGGAGATTTTGACGGGGGCGTGAGCCGTTAATTGAACGCAAGGCTCCCGCAGTCCAGCGGCGTTTTTGCTGGCGCAAAAAACCGCTTCCCTTTGGGCTTGGCCCTCGGCTTCGCCTTCGGGTTTTTGAGTATTTTTGCAACAAAGAAGACGGGTCCCGACCCTGGTTTTGTAAAATGGTGCTGCTGTCAAAAGAAGTTGGATCAAGGGTGTAATTCAACCTTTTTATCGGGGCTTTGTTGGCCGCCATTGCATTATGTAAATATCTTGCCATCCAGCCCTGGGCAAATACATTTCGAATATCGTGGCTTGCATATTGGCTTGTATCAGCCCAAAATCGCGCAAAGAATAATCAAAGGACATGTCATGGCCCCCTCAAATCAATTGGTCTCGACCGAATGGCTGGAGTCGCATCTTATGGCGCCGGATTTGCGGATTCTGGATGCAAGCTGGTATATGCCCGCTGATAATCGCAATCCGCGCGCCGAATATGAAACCTGCCATATTGCGGGGGCGCGGTATTTTGATATTGACGATATTGCCGATCAACGCTCGGAATTGCCGCATATGGCGCCGCCGGTTGAGAAATTTGTCAGCCGCATGCGGGCGATGGGCATTGGTGACGGGCATCGGGTTGTGATCTATGACAGCGCGGGGCTGTTTTCAGCGGCGCGGGTCTGGTGGATGTTTCGCCTGTTTGGCAAAAGCGATGTGGTTGTGCTGGATGGCGGTTTGAAAAAATGGCTGGCCGAGGGGCGACCGACAGCGGACATGCCGCCCATTTTACGAGACCGTCATTTCACCGCGCGGCGCGATGCCAATCTGGTGCGTGATGTCACGCAAGTTGCGGCCAGCGCCAAATTGAAAGACGCGCAAATCATCGATGCAAGATCCCCCGGACGGGTAACCGGCGAGGAGGCCGAACCGCGCCCCGGTATGCGTTCGGGGCGCATCCCCGGTTCCAGCAATGTGTATTACAAAGACCTGATAAATGAGGATGGCACCATGAAAAACCTTGATGCCTTGCGCGGGTATTTTGCCCATGTGGATTTCAAAAAGCCGGTGATTGCCACTTGTGGGTCCGGTGTAACGGCGGGCATTCTGGCGCTGGCATTGGCACGGCTTGGGCATCGGGATGTGGCGGTTTATGACGGGTCTTGGTCTGAATGGGGCAAATACCCTGATCTGAAAATCGAGACCGGACCTTTATGATTGAATACACGGTTACCTATCTGGAGATGCAGTCGCGGCCGAGTTATCCGCGCCCACCGCAACCTGTCGGGGCTGCGATGGCATTGTTACATGCACAAAAACCGCCAAACTGGTATTTCCTGAGCCTGTATGATGCGGTGGGCGCGGAATATTTATGGACCGATATGCATGATTTGCCCGAGGCGGAATTGGGTGAATTCCTCCGGCATCCCGATATGGAAATGTATACATTGATCCGAAATGGCTGGCCGGCGGGGTTTTTTATGCTGGATCGTAAAGCGCCGGAAATCTGTGATATTGCCTATCTGGGCCTTGTGCCACAGGTTATCGGGCTTGGCCTTGGTAAATATATGCTGCATACAGCCATTCATATGGCGTGGGATGGGCCGGATACCCGAACCGTTAGCGTGAATACCTGCACGCTCGACCATCCGCGCGCTTTGCAAACCTATCAAAAAGCCGGTTTTGAACCGGTGCGCCAAGAAACCAAATCTCGAGAAGGATAATGTGATGCTGGAAAACCTGAAACCCCAACCGCTCGATAAAATCATTGCCATGATTGGCCAGTTCAAGGCTGACCCGCGCACGGAAAAACTGGACCTTGGTGTGGGGGTTTACAAAGACGTAAACGGTAAAACCCCGATCATGCGGGCGGTTAAGGCTGCCGAGGCGCGGTTGCTGGAAAGCCAGCAATCCAAATCCTATGTCGGGCTGCTGGGCGATCTGACATATAACGCCGCCATGGCTGATTTGATTTTGGGCGATAGCGTTGACAGCGCGCGCATTGCCAGCGCCCAGACCCCGGGTGGCACGGGGGCGATACATCAGCTTTTCGAGATGATCAAAATGGCCTCGCCCGATGCAAAGGTCTGGATTTCAAACCCGAGCTGGCCGAACCACGAAGCGATTTTGAAACATCTGAAAATGCCGGTTGGCAAGTATCGCTATTTTGATGATGCCACCTGTGATGTGGATTTTGACGGCATGAAAGCCGATATTTCAAGCGCGGCGCCGGGCGATATTATTTTGCTGCATGGCTGCTGCCATAACCCTACGGGGGCAAATATTACTGTCGCGCAATGGGCGGAGCTGGCGGATTTACTGCTGGCGAAAAACCTGATTCCGATGATTGATATTGCCTATCAGGGTTTTGGCGAGGGGCTTGCGGATGATGTCAAAGGCTTGCGGATCATGGCGGCAAAATCTCCGCAAATGTTGATTGCTGCGTCTTGTTCCAAGAATTTCGGCCTGTATCGTGACCGTGTCGGCGTGGCGATTGCCATTGCCGAGGATGCAGCGCAGCAAGACCTGACCAAAGCCACATTGGCCACCATTAACCGGCTAAATTATTCCTTTGCGCCCGATCACGGCGCGGCGGTGGTTTCTATTATTATGAATGACGCGGAACTGCGCGCTGATTGGCAATCCGAGCTGGAAGAAATGCGGCTTGGCATGCTTGATTTACGGGTTGAACTGGCCGATGCCCTGCGCCGCGCCACCAATTCGGACCGGTTCGATTTTGTGGCCCAGCATCGCGGTATGTTTTCTCGCCTTGGCTTGACAGTGGGGCAGGTAGAGACGTTGCGGGCGCAAAACGGCATTTATATTGTTAGTGACAGCCGGATCAATATTGCGGGTCTGCCGAAGAATGGCATGGATGATCTGGCAGCGGCGATTGCGGCAGTGCTTTAGGGGTTAGGTGGCGCCCGGGATTTGGTTTGGGAGCTGTTCATAGCGTAAGTATGTTTTGCAAAGGGTAGTCGCGGCAAGCGCTGGAGCGAACAGCGCAACCATGTGTTGTAGTATCGAAAAAAATAAAGCTATTACTATAATATCGCCATTGGTGTCATAAATATCTGATGGGAATCCAAATTTATATAGAAAATTAAAACCTAATCTAGAGACTATGGAAAATAAAAAGTAACCGATTGTCATCGAGTTAAAACAAAAGAAAAAAGCTTGCGGCCTCGCTGAAATGCTTCAGATATAGTCTTATTTTGTTTAGCGATTGTTGCTGGCAATATAGTGCCGAGCATTTCGTGGAACAAAGCGTAAATTATTAATGAAATAACCCAAAGCCGAACAGTAGCTTGCGCAACTGTCGTAGAGTCTTTGGGACCGAGTATGGGTGTAAATACCGCTAATACGGCTCCAAAAATAAAAAGTAAGATATGGATGCTCAGGAATCTCAACATAAAGCCGATAAATGCGTCAGATAAACCTGAAACTACGGCCCAGTGTTTGAGCTTGCCAGAAATAATTGTTTGATAAACATAAAACGAACTTAAGCCATAGAGGATTGGGGTCCCGATCATTCTAGGAAATGGGGAGCCAATTATTGGCTGGAGGATTGCGAGGGTAACGAGTCCAACTGCAATGAAAATCATATTCAATAAATTGGCCTTAAACGCAACCCATGCTGCTGGGTAAAGCCCAGCCTTTTGAAAATCGTAATTCATCTCATACCCTCGTTTTTTCAAAGCCATTAGTGAAATTAAGGGGGGGGGCAACCCTCATGGGTTGAAAGTGAGATTTTCTTTGCAGGATGTGGCATATCGGTGGCCCGTCAGGAAATCTTGCGGTATGTTGAATTGACTGAAAGGAAATGGATGCGATTCACGGTTGCAATAGATGGCCCCGCAGCGGCGGGCAAAGGCACGATTTCACGCGCGGTGGCGGCGGAATTCGGGTTTGCGCATCTGGATACGGGGCTTTTGTATCGCGCGGTCGGGCGCAAGGCCTTGGCCTTGGGGCAAGGGGTGATTAACCCTGATCAGGCGGTTCGAATTGCTATTGGCTTGTCAGAGGCGGATATTGATCGTGATGATTTACGCACATCGCGCGTGGCGCAAGCGGCCTCCAAGGTGGCGGTGCTGGCTGATGTGCGCGCGGCATTGCTGCAATTCCAGCGGGAATTTTCGCGGCGCGATGGCGGGGCTATTCTGGACGGGCGCGATATTGGCACCGTGATTTGCCCGCAGGCCGAGGTGAAATTGTTTGTAACCGCCTCGGACCGTGTGCGGGCGATGCGGCGGTTTGAGGAATTGCGCAAAGCAACGCCGGACCTGACGCTGGAAACTGTGGAACGTGACATCAAACAACGTGATATTCGTGATGCCAGCCGCGATG
>JAKITE010000113.1 GCA_021648225.1 Paracoccaceae bacterium | reverse complement strand
CCGAATCTGTCGAACCAGAAACTGGCGAGCGCTGGCGGGTGCCAACACCTCCACCTTTTGGGGATGAAATTGACACAGAGCAGGCATTGATCGAAGATAACCCAGCCGAAGCCGAAGCCGAAGCCGAAGCCGAAGCCGAAGCCGAAGCCGAAGCCGAAGCCGAAGCCGAAGCCGAAGCCGAAGCCGAAGCCGAAGAAGCGGGTGCCTTGGATGATGTCGCAACGCAAGAACAAACCGCCCCGGTTGAAAAATTCTTTATGGAAGAACCGGATAATGAAACCGACGGTTCTACCCCAACAGAACAGGACATCCTCGATCAACCGGAACCAGAAGAAGCCGAAGCCCCAGACCAAAATGTTTTTCCGGTCGCCGCCCCCCATTGGAGCGAGGCAAGCAGCTATTCAACCGCATCTGAACCAGATGACGAACCGGCCACAGATAAATTTGTTCCGCCTTCAGATACTGCCCCGTCCAACCCGTTTTCCGCAGACCCCGACGTCTTAAATGCGACCGAGGATGAAGACACCACTGGCGAATCCTATCCTTGGGAAACCGACATACCAGAACCAGACGATACAGAGCCGCAAAGCGATACCCAAACCGAAGAATCCCCGTTTGAATTCACCGACGAGGCACCGGAAACAGACACAACCGAAGGTGATTTTTCATGGGAAGTTCATCCCGAAGACACCACAGATGGCCCCGCCGCCTTGCCGGCTTCATCCCCTGAAATATCAAATGACCCCCCGTTTGAGCCCCATCACGTTGACGAATCCGCATTTCAGGAAATCAAGCCAGATCCCGAAATGGTGGCCAAGCCAACTCCGGTTCAAGACGATGTATCGGGGTTAATTCCGTTTGCGAACCCCGATCGCGAAAACCAGCCCCCGATCGTGCTGGACGAAGTCCGCCAATCAAGGGCGGAACAGAATCCGGCGGCGGTTCAGTCTTTTGCTGCTGCAATTCAGGGCGCAAAAGACAGCCTTAGCGCCAACAAACCCGACAATATTTTACCGGAAAAACCGGCCCCGGCTCCTCCGGCTGAAGAACCTGCACCAACCCTGAAAAAGCCCAGCAGCGACGATGACATCAAAGCGCTTATTCGGGCAACCCAGTCCGAATCGGAACCGGACAAGGTGAAACCCAAAAAAATCAGCCGTTGGCGCCGCAATCCGGATTCAAAAACCGCGCAGTCAAATATTGAAACCGGCCCGAAAACTACCCGCGATATATTAAACAGCACAAACGATATTGCGCGCTCGACACATTCAGGTCGTGGCAATTCAAAACGCCGCCTCGGGTTTTATTTAGTGCTGATATTGTTTGCCATGGCAACGCTTGGCTATGTATTTGCCGCATCTATTTCCGAAACCGTGCCCGCGTTAAAGCCGGTTCTAGAACCGTTTGTCAAAATAGTCGATCAGGCACGGGTGATGGTCCAGACCCGACTGGGTGGTATTGTCGATATGGTTAAAGGATTGTTTTAACAGCTAAATAGCGGTTTTCATGGTCTCATTCAGGTAAATCTCGCGCAGCCGTTTGGTGGTTGCGCCGGGGACCCCGTCGCCGATTTTCACGCCATCAATTTCCACAACCGGCCCGACAAAAGCTGATGCCGAGGTGAAAAACGCCTCGGCAGCGTCTTGGGCTTCTGCGATGGTAAAGGGGCGTTCCTCGATCTTCATCTGGGCTTCATTGGCGCATTTCAGCACCGCCGCGCGGGTGATGCCATGCAAAATATCATTGGAAAGATTTCGGGTTACAATGGTGCCGTCTTTTTTAATAATATATACGTTATTCGAGGTGCCCTCGGTCACAAAACCATCCTCGACCAGCCACGCATCATCCGCACCAGCGGCCTTTGCGGCCATTTTGCCAAGGCTTGGTGCCAGCAATTGCACGGTTTTGATATCGCGGCGCGCCCAGCGAATATCGGGAATGGAAATCACCTTGATGCCGTTTTCCACCACCGGGTTATTGACGATATTTTTGGCTTGGGTAAACAAAACCAAGGTCGGTGCAACCCCGACCGGAAAAGCAAAATCGCGATCCGCAGCGCCGCGTGTTACCTGCAAATAAATCAAACCCTCAGCCAGATCATTACGCGCCACCAATTCACGGTGGATGGTCTCAAGTTCATCGATGGTGCAAGGCGTATCCATCTGCAATTCGCGCAAGGAACGCTGCAAGCGTTCCACATGGCCGTCAAATGCCAGAATTTTGCCGTCGATCACCGAAGTAACCTCGTAAACCCCGTCGGCAAACAAAAAACCGCGATCAAAAATGGATATGGTGGCTTTTTCTTCGGGCAGATATTCCCCGTTAACATAAACGATGCGGCTCATGATGTTCCCTTTTGGTGTTTGCCATTCGGGTATACGTTTTTGCGCTCATAAATCAATACGGCATTGCGGGCGGAAATCAGGGGTTTTAGCGCAACAAAGCAACCGGCGCGTTTTTATCCACTACAAAATCCTTGGCAGGCCCGTCGGTGACATCGGTGCGGCGTTTGAATTCATAGCGCATAATATCGTGCTCGGACTCTGAATGGATAATCAGACATTGGGCCAAATGCCGCCCGCCATCATAAAGATCAACCAAACCGCGCAAATGCGGGGCGACATCCGCCTCCATCTCAAAACCGTCACCTTTCAGGGCCAGCACCGGATAGATTTCATCACCGGCATGCACGCGCAGGCGGTTTTTCTTGCGCATGGCCAGTTTGCGGGCACGTTTGATGCCGTCTAAAATCTCTTTTGATAGATGCGCGTCCATGAAAACCCTCCGATACAACTCCGATTTACCAGTTAAGCATGAATATTTGGTTCACACCATGTAACTATAGCCGCAGGTGGTTTACAATCCAGCCATCAAATAATTGTCGGCACGGTTTCGCCGCCCGGGCTTGAAACCATGCAATTTTGGCTTATTACCCCTTTGAACCTAAAGGAGCCGATGTGAATAATCTGGAAATACTGGTTTTGGCGCTGGCGCTGGATGCCGCGATTGGCGAACCGGCGCAGCTGTGGCGGCGCATTCCGCATCCGGTGAAACTGATGGGCGATGCGATCAGGTATCTGGATATCCGGTTTAACAATAACACCCGCCAAAATGGCGTTTGGGTTATTCTGCTGCTGGGCATCGGCGCGTTAATGCTTGGTTTTGCAATTCAAATCCTGCCGGATTTTGGATTGTTTGAAATTCTTGTTACAGCGGTGCTGATTGCCCAGCGTTCCTTAACCAGCCATGTTTCGGATGTGGCCAAGGGGCTGGAGCAAAATCTGGATCAGGGCAAAGCTGCGGTGGCGATGATTGTCGGGCGTGATACAAAAGATATGGATGAAACCGCCGTAGCCCGCAGTGCCATTGAAAGCGCTGCCGAAAATTTTTCTGACGGCGTGATTGCCCCCGCATTCTGGTTTTTGCTGTTCGGGTTGCCCGGCATTCTGGCTTATAAAATGATCAATACCGCTGATAGCATGATTGGCTATCGGTCTGACAAATACCGGCATTTTGGCTGGGCAGCGGCGCGGCTGGATGATCTGGTTAATCTGATCCCCGCGCGCTTGTCCGGTTTGCTGATCTGCGCCGCCACCCAATCACGCCAAGCGTGGGAGATCATGCGCCGTGATGCAGGCCAACACCGTTCCCCCAATGCGGGCTGGCCCGAATCTGCCATGGCGGGGGCGCTGGATATTTCGCTGGCAGGGCCGCGATCTTATGGCGGTAAGCTTAGCGATGATCTGTTTGTAAACCACCATGGCAGGCGGGTTTTGAACGCGAGTGATATTCGCGATGCAGTTAGCATTCTGTGGCGCGCATGGGCGGTTTTTGGCTTGATAATCATTGTGCTAGCGCTCATATTTTAGAAAAAGGACGCTGTGATGACCCACGAGATCGTAATTCTGGATGGCGCGCGCACCGCCATTGGTGCCTTTGGTGGCGCGCTGGCTGGCACTCCGCCTTGCGAGACCGCAACCCATGTCAGCCAAATGGCCATGCAACGCGCCGGAGTCGACCCTGCACAGATCGGCACCGTGGTTTTTGGACATGTGATCAATACCGAACCCCGCGATATGTATCTGTCGCGGGTTGCCGCCATAAATTCCGGCATCCCCGAAACCGTGCCGGCCATGAATGTTAACCGGCTTTGTGGCTCAGGCGCGCAGGCAATTATTTCGGCGGCCCAAGCCCTGATGCTGGGCGACGCGGAATTTGCACTGGCAGGCGGGGCCGAGGCCATGAGCCGCTCGCCCTATATCATGCCGCAAGCCCGCTGGGGGCAAAAAATGGGCGATGTTAAGATGACAGACATGATGCTGGCCACCCTGCATTGCCCGTTTGGCACCGGCCATATGGGCATCACCGCTGAAAATGTGGCGACTGAATACGGCATTTCGCGCGAGGCCCAAGACCGCTTGGCGCTTGAAAGCCAGCAGCGCGCCGCAGCCGCCATCAAGGCCGGATATTTTGACAGCCAGATCACAGCGATTGATGTAAAACACCGCCGCGAAACGGTTTCGTTTTCGGTTGATGAACACCCGAAATCGACGTCAGCCGAAGCATTGTCGGGCCTGCGCCCTGCCTTTCAAAAAGGCGGGACCGTGACCGCTGGCAATGCATCGGGCATCAATGACGGTGCGGCCGCGCTGGTGCTGGCCACGGCTGAAGCCGCTCAAAAGGCGGGGTTAAAAGCCAAAGCCCGCATATTGGGCTATGCCCATGCGGGGGTTCGGCCCGATCTTATGGGTATTGGTCCGGTTCCGGCAGTGCAATCCTTGCTGGCAAAAACCGGGTTATCCGTGGCGGATTTTGACCTGATCGAAAGCAACGAGGCCTTTGCCGCGCAGGCCTGTGCTGTCAGCAAGACCCTCGGGTTTGATCCGGCATTGGTAAACCCCAATGGCGGTGCGATTGCGCTTGGCCATCCGGTCGGCGCAACCGGCGCGATTATCACCCTTAAGGCCCTGTATGAGCTGGAACGCATAAATGGCAAACGCGCCCTGATTACCATGTGTATCGGCGGCGGCCAAGGCATCGCGCTGGCGATTGAGCGCCTATGATTGCGTCAGGAAATCAGTGACCGCCTGTTGAAATTCACGGGGTTTTTCTGCGTGTAGCCAATGGCCCGCGCCCGCGATTTCATTAAATTCCGCATCGGGAAACAATTCCAGAATGCGTTGGTGATGCGCAGCGGTTACATAATCCGACGCCCCGCCATGCACAAACAATGTCGGGCCCGAAAAGTTGCCATTTATGGCTGGAAAACCCAGTATTTCATCCATGGCATTGCCCAGCGCATCCAAATTCAGCTTCCAGCGTGCGCCATTTTCGCCAAGCGCCAACGATTGCAAAAAGAACGCCCGCAAAGGTGCTTCTGAAACGTTGGCTTGCAATTGCGCATCCACCTCTGCGCGCCGCGTGACCCCTGTTAAATCGACCGATCGCATAGCCTCAAGATTATGCATTTGCGAATGGCCATAACCCACGGGGGCAATATCTGCCACCAGCAAATGCTGCACCAATTCGGGCTGTTGCAGTGCCAGCACCATCGCGGCTTTGCCACCCATGGAATGGCCCAAAACATCTGCAATGCCGCCATGAGCCATTATTACCTCGGCCAAATCATCGGCCAGCGCGCCGTAGCTGTTATCATCATCATGAAAACTGTCACCGTGATTACGCAGATCAACCGCCAGCACTTGGCGATCCTTACCTAATCGTTTTTGCAACACGCCCCAATTGCGGGCCGACCCAAACAGCCCATGCACAATCAGCAATGGCGGTTTGCCACCGGGTTCGCCCACTACAATCGTATTCAGCATATCGACCCCCTAAACAATAAAATTGGCCAGCGTGTCATTGTCGGTAATATCCTCATAGCTGAAACCGGCATCGGTGATGCGCTGGAACAGCTGCTCAAACCCGCCCGGTTCGCGGGTTTCAATGCCAATCAGCACCGAGCCAAAATTGCGGGCCGATTTTTTCAGATATTCAAACCGCGCGATGTCATCTTGCGGCCCTAACAGATTAAGGAAATCTTTTAGCGCACCGGGGCGTTGGGGCATACGCAGAATGAAATATTTCTTCAGCCCCTCAAAGCGCAAGGCGCGTTCTTTGACATCGGGCAGGCGTTCAAAATCAAAATTACCGCCAGACACAATGACCACAACCGATTTACCGGCGATATCCGCCTTTGGAATATCCTTTAGCGCATCAATCGCCAATGCCCCGGCCGGCTCCAGAACGATGCCTTCCACATTCAACATTTCGATCATCGTGGTGCAAAGCCGCCCCTCGGCAACCGTGATGCAATCGTTAACCGCGAACCCCTTAAGGGCCTTGAAATTTCGCGCACCAATGCGATTGACCGCTGCGCCGTCCACAAAACTGTCAACCTTTGGCAGGGTTACCAGCTCTCCGGCCTTAAGCGCTGCATATAAACTGGGCGCGCCGACCGGTTCGACAAAACGAAAATCAATTGATTTACCCTGCATATATTGCGTTAGTCCTGCGGCCAAACCACCCCCGCCAACCGGCATTACCACCATGTCGGGCTGCACGTCATCCGGCAATTGCGCCATGATTTCGGCGGCAACCGTGGCTTGGCCCTCGATCACCTGATCATCATCAAAGGGCGGCAGAAAAACCGCGTTTTCCTTGCGGCTGTATTCTTGTGCTGCCTTTAACGTGTCATCAAAATAATCGCCTTCCAGCCGGATTTCCACATTGCCCGCGCCAAAACTGCGGGTTTTGAAAACCTTTTGCTGCGGCGTGGTGACCGGCATAAAAATCACACCGCGCACGTTGAAATGTTTGCACACATAGGCGACGCCCTGCGCATGATTACCCGCCGAAGCACAGACAAACGGCCCCTTGGCACCCGAATTGATCGCATGCACAACCGCATTAAACGCACCGCGAATTTTATAGCTGCGCACCGGCGACAGGTCTTCGCGTTTCAGGTAAATATCGGCGCCATACCGCGCGGACAAAAAATCATTGCGTTGCAACGGCGTTGGGTCAAACAGGCTGCGCAATTGCTGCGCGGCGCGATCAACACCCAGCCGAAACGCCGCAAGATCATTGTTAGTCATATTCCATCCTTTGGCGCAAAAACGGCCTTAGCCCAGACCGCGTTTTTCAACAAAATGCCCGTAAAGGGTTGAAAGAATGCTGACGCTTAGCATTAGCGAAAACCATTGAACCAGACCATTTGCAATAAAATACAAAATGCCCATTCCTGAAATTTCGGTATAAATAATCTGGTCATTTTCAACGCGCAGCATGGCATTGGCCTGATCGCCATTAAACAAAAATCCGACAATTTGGCTAAGGATCGTGTTGAAAATAACCACCGCAACTGCCAGCACCAGAATTGGCCCCATAGCTGAACGGGTTGCGTGCATTGCATCCGCCAAGGAAAGCTTTTGATCAATCGCCACCGCTGGCAAAATCAGCGCCAGCCGGTAAAACAGAACCACCAATACAGAGCCGAGAATAATCGAAAAAATTGCGCTTTTCAGCGGTGTATTCGGGAAAATAACCAAGCCAAGCACCATTGTCAAAATCATGGTTACCACAACCAGAATGATGGCAATGCCAAAAGTATACCAAAAATAGGTCCAGATATTCAGGCCGCTACGATAAGGGATTGCGCCTTGGGGCACTTCCTCCAGCAAAATATAACGATGCCAGACCACCGCAATCAGCGATCCGCCCCAGATAAAAAATATCGCGAATCCAAAAACCAGCAAGGTTGCCACCCCATCAAAAGACGGTTGATTCGGGTCGGCAAATACTGCGGAAAACATGCCCACCGTGCCAATTACCACAAAGATAACAAACCACAAACTTACACGCACTGCCATGCCGATATTGCCGGTAACCTGTCGCAGGCTATGAAGAAAGATTTGAACACCGAGCATAATAATTCCTCTGATAAGTATCTTAAGCTCTATATTGCAAAGCTGTGGTTGAAGGCAAATGGATTTGCTCACGCGACCTGAAAATTGAGGGGTATCATGCTTTTGGCGGCAAGAAATGGTCACTCAACAGCGCATAATCACCAGCACAAAAAGTCAGCAGATGTTTACGCGCCTTTACGCCAAGCCACTTGAACGCAGTCCGTCCTGTTCTTTTATTGTAATGTTCAATGCTTACTTTTCTACCGCAAAGCCCTGAAACCTGTTCCGCCAGCAGGTCCAGCTGATCCATTTTATAGACATCCGTATAATAACCTAGATCAGACCCGAGAAACCGGGTAAACGGGTCGGTGTGATGCCGCACAGACCCGGATAAAATCCGGTATTTATCTATATTCTGGAAAAACTTGTGCCGGGGCGGATCCGGTTCAACATTTAGGGCTTTGGCAAGGTCCATATCAATATTACCTTCCGAAAGCTCGCCCAAATGTTCGACGCGATTGGTATAGGCTGATAGAATGCGTTCAACAGGGTCTCGAATTATCGCTATTCTTGAAAATCCTTGGTAAAATGCCAAATCCAATCCATAGAAATCCCGCGTATTAAAAAATGCGGTATGGATTCCGTGCCGATGATCCGGTTCGGATTTCTGGCTAAGCTTTTCCCCGAACTCAAGCTCGTGAAACATTTGCTTCATAGAGGAGCTGGCAACTTTGGGCACCGGAAAATAGGCCAGTTTCTGTGCGACAATATCCAAAGTTCGCGATTTAGGGTTTTCGTTCAACACATTCAACACCTCTCGAAAAGAGGATATAGCTATCATCCTCTTGCTGGTCCGTAAAAACTCGCCTAAAGACAATTCATAATCAAATATGCCGGAGTATGCTACATGTCTTCACCAAAAAAAGTTGTTCTTGCCTATTCGGGCGGGCTGGATACCTCGATCATCCTGAAATGGCTGGAAATCGAATATGACTGCGAGGTGGTGACCTTTACCGCCGATCTTGGCCAAGGCGAGGAGCTTGGCCCGGCCCGTAAAAAGGCTGAATTGCTGGGCGTAAAGCCCGAAAACATTCATATCGAGGACGTGCGCGAGGAATTTGTGCGTGACTTTGTGTTCCCGATGTTTCGCGCCAATGCGGTTTATGAAGGCGTTTATTTGCTGGGCACCTCCATCGCGCGGCCGCTTATTTCCAAACGCCTTGTTGAAATTGCTGCTGAATGCGGCGCGGATGCCGTGGCGCATGGCGCGACCGGCAAAGGCAATGACCAAGTGCGGTTTGAACTTTCGGCCTATGCGCTGAACCCCGATATCAAAGTGATTGCACCGTGGCGCGAATGGGATCTTTCCAGCCGCACCAAATTGCTGGAATTTGCCGAAA
>JAKITE010000112.1 GCA_021648225.1 Paracoccaceae bacterium | reverse complement strand
TCTCCAAATTTTGAAAGCCCCTCAACCATTTGGTAACCAGCTTAGGATTAGTTTGGCGGCGTGGGTAAATTTTGAATTGTCAAATTGGAATAGATTTGACCTAAACAAAAAAGGGTAAAACTATGTTTATTAAAAATAGAAAATGGGCTGCTTTTCTGGCGCTTGTTCTGACAATACAGGCTGTTGCTTTTCAGCCTCTCGCCGCTTCACCAACAGGGTATCAAACCTTTTCTGACGAGGCCGCAATAATTGATGCCTTAGCAGGCAAAGCACTAACTTCACGTCAGTATACATTGACTCTAAATGCTGACCTGACATTTGAAGGTTTGTATCAAGGTCAGCCCATGCGGGGGCGATGGATGTTTATTGCCAATAGCGTGATTTGCTTGGATATGTATACCAGTGTTCACTGCAGGGTTCCAATGATTAAAAGCGGCAATGTCACAAGCATTCGCTTTGAAAAGGACTCTGATTACCGTCAGCGCATGTATTTTCCAAACCCGTATCCCAATTTATGGGCGCAGTATACAGTTTCACAATAGCGTGTGAGCGTAACAAAAAACGAGTCTCAAGCCTCCTCCAACGTATCAGGGTAGCTTGGGGCTTTGTGTTTTGTAAGTGATTTTTGAAAAAAGGAAACGCAATGAAACTTTGGATTGTGATTTTGGCTGCTTGCTCAATATTTACGGCTACGAACGTGGCTGCTGACATTCAGTGGAGGATCGGAGCAAATCTGGTTTCATATCACGTCGATCCAACCATGGAGTTTAATGAAATTAACCCTGGTGCTTTTGTTTCGCTTTCTTTTAGGGATAAAGAAACTTTCCAGTACGGAATTCAAGTAGGTAGCTACATAAATAGCTTCAATAAAAAAACAAGATACACATTGGGCTTTATGAATGTGCAGGTTCTAGAACTGAAGCGCTCCCATATTCGCGTCGGTGCATTTGCAGGATTTTTTGAATACCCAGACGTGTCAGAGAAAGCAAACCAAGTAGGTTGGCCGGTAATCGGGGATTATGTACTTGCGATTGGCCCTTCTTTGACATGGCGTATGGACAATGGCATAGACATCACCCTTGGCTTGCTCCCTTTATACAGTAAAGATGTCAAAGGTATATTCACATTGCAAACATCTTTTGCCTTCTAATGCAAAATAATTCTCGTTTTTGAATAAACGCGTGATTGCAAAAGACACATTCCGAATTTTATATTACTGAATTAATTAGAAATTTAGACTAATTTAATTAATTTGGAGAAATAACTGAATTACACGCAATTCAAAAAGGTAATTGGTATGATTGGCAATAAAGATGAATTTAACTTCGTTACTGGTGCATTGGAGGATTTTAGGGGCTATTTCATTGAGATGAAAGAATTTGCTATAAGTGAATTACTGTCTGAATGTTTGTTTGAATGTTACAAAAGTTTTCACTCTAACCAAAATGCGAGGGTAATCACAAAATCGCCTAACTCAGAAGGTTCGATAAGGCTTGTTTATAGCAATACCGATAAGCAAGTTTCGGGAAATAAAATATCATGAATGAGCCCAAGCTTGGCAATTTGGAGCAGGAAGAAAGAATGACAGGACTCGCACATTTATTCAATGCATTTGAGCATTTTGACAAAACTTTGCAATCGGATGCAGAGATTGACATTTTGGCGATGCTTAGATCCTGTATCGAAACCTACTCTAAAGAAATTGATAACTATAAGTCATTGCAAGATTTCTCAGTGGTACAACTGTTTGATTAGGGAGGAGAGCTTAGGCTGGAAGCGATTCGCATCGCGTTTACTAGTGGGCTTAGGTTGTCAGCGCAGTAAATTTTTCAAGGCTGATATTGCTGCCACAGGCCAGCAGCCCCACCCGTTTGCCTTCGCATTGTTCACGCAGCGGCCCAAGCGCGCCGGCCAGTGATGCCGCGCAGGCCGGTTCGGGCATTAGCTTTAACGATGTATTCATAATGCGCATGGCATCGCGCAGGTCATCGTCGCTGACCCTGACAATGCTGTCCACGTATTTACGGGCCAAACCAAAGGAATAGGGCAGTGCAGTGGGTGAGCTAAGCGAATCTGCAATGCTATCGACTTTTTCCAGTGCTTCGGGCTGGCCCGATTGAAAACTGCGATACATGCTGTCGGCGCCAAAAGGTTCAATGCCGTAAACCTCGATTTCAGGGTTTGCCTGCTTAAATGCAGCCGCCATGCCGCTGATCAATCCGCCGCCGCCAACCGGCAGGATCACCACATCCAGATCGGGGCGTTGTTGGTGATATTCCAACCCGCAAGTGGCGGCACCCAGCGACATATTTGCGCCCTCGAACGGATGAATGACGGTGCGGGATTCGGACTTTTCGACCGCGTGCATGATTTCAAACGCATGGTAGATGTCATCTGCGGCAATAATTTCGGCCCCAAGTGCAGTGCAGGCATCCAGCCGGAAACGGTCTGCCTTTCGGGGCACCGCGATTTTTGCATGAACCCCGAGGTTCTTTGCAGCCCAGGCCACGGCAATCGCATGATTGCCGCCACTCGCGGCAACCACACCGGCGTCGCGTTCGGCTTTGGTCAGGCTGTTTAGCCATAAATAACACCCCCGCGCCTTAAAGGAACCGGCGTTTTGAAACAGCTCCAGTTTCATCGAGACACGGCTGCCCTTTGGTAACAATTCCTCCAGCCCGGCCTGGCGGACATCAACCACTGGTGTGCGGATAATTTTGCCCGCAAGCCGGCTGGCGGCAGCATTGATTTCAGAAAGCTTCATGGTTGTTCCTGTTTTTTACCCGTCAAAATCCACGATCTCGATGATTTGCAAGGCGCGACCGCGCAGGCGGGCAATATCAATTAACGGCGTCGGGTCGGGGGTGAATTCGCCCCAACCTGCCACCAGATCACTGGCGGGGGTGCCACTGCGTAACGGGTATTCATAATTGACCTCTGCATAGAGGTTTTGGGCGGTATTGCTGACCAGAAATTCCATCAGTTTCAATGCGTTTTCGGGGTTTGGCGCGGCGGCTGTCATGGCCATGCCCGAAATGTTGATATGGGTGCCGGCATTTGCCAATGTCGGGAAAATCAGGTTGACGGAATCCGCCCATTCAGCCTGTTCCGGGTCTGACAGCATTTTGCCCATATAATAGGTATAGCCAAGGGCAATATCGCATTCTCCGGCCCAAATTGCCTTGACCTGCGCGCGGTCATTGCCTTGGGGTTTGCGCGCCAGATTGGCTTTTACGGCGGTTAACCATGCAATGGTTTCTGGTTCGGAATAATGGGTAAGATAGGCCGCAACCAGCGCGATGTTGTAATCATGTAGACCCGAACGGGTGCAGATACGGCCTTGCCAAATCGGGTCTGCCAATTGTTCATAAGAGGTTATTTCGTCCAAAGATACCCGATCTTTGGAGGCATAGATTATCCGCGCACGCGAGGTAAGGCCAAACCAGTAACCATCCGGGTCTCGGTAAGATGCCGGTATCGTTGTGTTTAATATTTCGGAATTAACCGCTTGGGTAACGCCTGCTTGTTGTGCGGCGTTCAGGTTGGCAATATCGGTGGTCAGGATGATATCGGCTGGCGAGCGGCGGCCCTCGGCGCGCAGACGCTCCAGCATGCCTTGCTTTAGAAACACTGTGTTAACGGTAATTCCGGTTTCAGCGGTGAAGGCTGTTAGAATGGGGTCAATCAATTCCGGCTGGCGGCTGGAATAAATATTGACCTCCTGCGCCACGACCGATGTTCCGATCAGGGTTGCAATTATGGCGAGGATTTTCATGTTGCGCTCCAATGTCGACTAAATCAGTTAGGTAAATACCCAAGTGTTTTAGTCGGGTCAATAGCAAAGAAATTAAACCGACCTTATTTGGCCTTTTCACGGGCTTTTACCTTATCCCATAACGCGTCCATTTCATTCAGGTTTGATTGCGCCGGAGAGGAGCCTTGCTTGGCAAGCTCTGCCTCTATGGCATTGAATCTGCGGGTGAATTTCTGGTTGGCTTTTCGCAAAGCGGTTTCGGGGTCGATATTCAAATGCCGTGCAAGATTGGCAATGACAAACATCAGGTCGCCGAATTCTTCCTCGACCTCTAATGTTGTAAGCTTTTCGCGGGCCTCGACCAATTCAGCGGTCTCCTCAACGATTTTATCCAGAACCATATCGGTTTGAGGCCAGTCAAACCCGACCCGCGCAGCGCGGTTTTGCAGTTTTACGGCGCGGGTCAGGCCGGGCAATCCGGTGGCGACCCCGTCCAGCACCGAGACCTGTTTTTGACCGGCACGTTCCTTTGCCTTGATTTCTTCCCAGTCTGCAACCTGTTGTTCCGCCGATTTATCGCGGCTCTCCTCACCAAAAACATGGGGGTGGCGATGGACCATTTTGTCAGAAATACCGCGCATCACATCGTTAAAATCAAATGCGCCGGCCTCGGCCCCCATCTGGCTGTGATACACCACGTTTAACAGTAAATCACCCAGTTCACCGGGCAATTCATGCATGGCGCCGCGCTCAATCGTGTCGGCAACCTCGTAGGCTTCCTCGATTGTATAGGGCGCGACGGATTTGAAATCCTGTTCAATATCCCACGGACAACCGGTTTCAGGGTCACGCAAGCGGCGCATGATTTCCAATAATCGCGGCAAGCCGCCATTCGGGTTATTCACTAATTGGTCAGATTCATTATTTTTTTTCATGCCGCACGATATGGCGAGTTGACGACCATGTGCAAGCCGCGCTTAACTCAACGCAACCAAAACAGGAGACTCCCCCATGCCGATCATCAACCGCATTGCCGAATATTTCAACGATATGAAAGAATGGCGTCAGCATATCCATGCCAACCCTGAATTAATGTTTGACACCAGGGAAACTGCCGATTTTGTGGTTGGCAAGCTGAAAGAATTCGGAGTTGATGAAATTCATGAAGGCATTGCACAAAACGGTCTGGTTGCAATCATAAGGGGGCAGGGCGCGGGGCCGGTGATTGGCTTGCGCGCCGATATGGATGCGCTGCCAATGTCGGAGCTGAACAATTTTGATCATAAATCAAAAATTGACGGAAAAATGCATGCCTGTGGCCATGACGGGCATACCACCATGTTGCTGGGTGCGGCGCGTTATCTGGCCGAGACCCGCAATTTTAGCGGCGCGGTGGCGCTGATATTCCAGCCCGCCGAGGAAGGCGGCGGTGGTGGTCAGGTGATGTGTCAGGAAGGCATTATGGAGCGGTTTGCCATTGATCAGGTTTTTGGCGTTCATAACGCGCCGAATTTTCCGGTCGGGCAGTTTATGCTGAACCCCGGCGCGTTGATGGCCTCGGCCGATACGTTCGAGATCAATATCACTGGCAAAGGCGCCCATGCGGCCTATCCCGATCAGGGGATTGACCCGATTATGGTGGCGGTGCAAATCACCCAGGCCATCCAGACCATTCGTTCGCGTAACGTGCCGGGATTGGAAAATCTGGTAATATCAGTCACGCAGGTTCATGCAGGAACCACCGATAATATCATTCCCGAAACCGCGTTTATCGGTGGCACGGTGCGAAATCTTAATCGTGAAACCCGTGCCAAAGTGCCGGAATTGATGCAGCGGATTGTTGATAATACCGCAGCGGCATTTGGTGCGACGGCTGTGCTGGATTACGAAATGGGCTATCCGGTGACTATGAATGACCCCGAAAAGGCGGCTTTTGCCGCGAATATCGCGCGGGATGTGGCCGGTGCGGATCTGGTTCTGGATAATATTCCGCCAGAAATGGGCGCCGAGGATTTTTCATATATGCTGGAGGAACGCCCCGGTGCCTATCTGTTTATCGGGCAGGGTGAAGGTGCGAACGTGCATCACCCCGAATATGATTTTAACGATGAAATCAACCCGATCGGCGCGTCCTATTTTGTAAAACTGGTCGAGGCGGCGCAGCCGGTTAACCGGATGTGACCATCAGCTTTTCAAGCCCGTGAAAATGATACCGGTTGGCATAGACCGGTTTTTCAACGATTTCCAGGTTTGGAAAGTGTTCGAACAGAATGGGCAAAGCGATGCCCATTTCCAACCGCGCCAGCGGTGCGCCAATGCAAAAATGTAATCCCGCGCCAAAACCCAGCTGGCCGACGCCGCCGCGCGAAACATCGAAATTGGCAGGGTTTTCATAGCGTTGCGGGTCTCGGTTCGCAGCAGCGAGCATCAGGCCAACGCTATCGCCGCGCTTGAAATCATGGCCAAAAACCTGCATATCTTGCAGCGCGATGCGGGTAAACATGTGCAGGGGCGGATCAAACCGGATGGTTTCATCAATGCAGCGCAGGGTGGATTTATCGTCGGTGAAAAATGAAGTCGGGGTCTGACCGGATTCAAGGATGGTTTTAATACCGTTTGAAATACTGTGGACTGTGGCCTCATGACCCGCGTTTAGTAAAAGAATACAAGTGGTTATCAGTTCTTGTTCAGACAGCTTTTCGCCTTGGCTCCGCGCTGTGATCAGGTGTGAAATCAGATCCTCACCGGGGGATTTCTGGCGTTCCAGTAGCAGCTGTTGCATATAATCCGAAAAAGCAAGCGTGGCGGCGACGGCGCGATCTTCAATTTCACGGTCGCGCCGCGCTTGATACATGGCCACCATATCGTGGCTCCAACGCAGTAGTTGCGGCCCCATTTCCTCGGGCACGCCCAGCATGCGGCAAATGATGATCACCGGAATATGTTCGGCATATTCGGTAATAATATCAAATGGTTGATCTGAAAGGTTATTGCAAAGCCGACGGCTGATCTGGTCAATTTCCGGCCCAAGGTCATTAATGCGGCGGCTGGTAAATGTCCGCACCAAAAGGCTGCGGATGCGGGTATGTTTTGGCGGTTCCAGCTCCAACAGCGAGTGTTGTTCCAGCGCGTAAAAAGCCGCCAGATGATCGGGGATTTCAGGTTTCAGATCATCAGGCATTTCACGCCCGAAACGGCGATCCCTTAGCAGGTCGTTGACTGTTGAAAACCCTGCGGCGCAGGGGAAATCGTAATCATTCCAATAGAATAGCGGGCCTTGTTCGCGTGCAATATCATAAAACGGATAGGGGTCTTGCACAAATTCGGGGTCTAGGGGCGATTGATCTAGGTGTTTCATCCAGCGCGCTCCAATGCTTGTTCCAGATCAGCGATCAGGTCGTTTACGTCCTCGATACCGATGCTAAGGCGCAGCAATGTATCGGGCACAATCGAATTTGGTCCTTCGACCTTGATGCGGTGTTCAATCAGGCTTTCAACCCCGCCAAGCGAGGTGGCGTTGATGAAAACCTGCACAAAACGGCTGATATCATGGGCGGTTTGATAATCTTTGACTTGCAAGGAAAGCATGCCGCCAAAGCCGTTTTTCATCTGCTTTTTGGCAATGCTATGGCCGGGATGCGAGGCTAGGCCGGGATAGATCACCGATTGGATTTTCGGATGGTTTTCAAAATGTTGCGCGAATTTCATCGCGTTACTGGACGCCCGTTCATACCGCAAAAACAAGGTGCGAATGCCGCGCACCAGCAGCCATGCTTCAAACGCGGCCATAACATTGCCGGTCAGGGTGCGGATTTCCTGTAATTCCGCCCAGAAATCATTTGCCTGTGCGCAGGTCAGCACGCCGGCGGTAATGTCGGAATGGCCCCCCAGATATTTGGTGGCGGATTGAAAAACAATATCCGCCCCCAGATCAAGCGCGCGGGTAGTGCAGGCGGGGGCCACGGTGCTGTCCACCACCAGCCTTGCGCCAACTGCGTGGGCGACCTTGGCTGCCGCGGCAATATCTATTACATCCCAGTTGGGGTTGATGGGCGATTCGATCCAGACCAGCGCCGTTTCGGCGCGCACCGCATTTGCCAGCGCGGCGGGCACAGTGGCATCAAATAACGTGACCTTAACGCCGCGCGTTTGCTCGATATGCAACAACCAGTTGATCACCCCGTGATACATCACGTCGGGGGCTACCACATGATCACCGGCGCGCAGGGTTTCCAGCACTGTAACAATTGCCGCCATGCCCGATGCAAACACCATCGCGTCTTCGCCACCATCCAGATCAGCCAGCAGGGCCTCGGCGGTTTTGATGGTCGGGCCGCCGGAACGGGCATAGATATAGGGTTGCCGGCCCTCGCCCTGATCATCGCGGGCGTAAGTGGAGGAAAGTTCGATCGCGGGGGTAACCGCGCCGGTAACCGGATCAATATGGCGAAGCGCCTGCGCCGCGCGGGTGGCAGCGGCCAATTGAAGCTGGCGCGGCGATCTATCCATTTAATCCGTGCCGCGATACGGTTCGACATATTGCATCGCCATATCCCACGGGAAAAATATCCATGTGTCTTGGGATACCTCGGTGATAAAGCTGTCCACCATCGGCCGGCCCATGGGTTTGGCGTAAACTGTTGCGATATGGGCTTTGGGGAACATCTTTTTGACAACCTCAAGGGTTTTGCCGGTATCGACCAGATCATCAACAATCAAAACGCCCTCGCCGTCACCAATCAGGGCTGTATCGGGGGCTTTTAGCACAATTGCCTCGGACTGGGTTTGATCATCGTAAGATTTGATGCTGATGGTATCGACGGTGCGGATATCAAGTTCACGCGCGATAATCATCGCTGGTGCCATGCCGCCACGGGTAATGGCAACAATGGCTTTCCATGCGCCGCCATCCGGCCCCATTTTTTCCAGCCGCCACGCAAGCGCGCGGCTGTCGCGGTGGATTTGATCCCATGATATATGGAAACCTTTTTCGTGGGGCAGCTGGTCTGTCATTATTTTCTTCCTGTAACTACGTCAATATCGGGGGCGTCTTCGGCTTTCATGCCGACAATATGGTATCCGCAATCAACATGGTGGTTTTCGCCGGTAACGCCGCTGGAAAGATCCGATAGCAGATACATGGCGGATTTGCCCACATCATCAGTGGTGACATTGCGCCGCAAGGGTGAATTCAGCTCGTTCCATTTCAGGATATAGCGGAAATCGCCAATGCCACTGGCAGCGAGGGTTTTGATCGGCCCGGCCGACAATGAATTTACCCGAATGTTTTTTGGCCCAAAATCCATGGCCATATAGCGCACAGATGCCTCCAGCCCTGCTTTGGCAACGCCCATGACGTTATAATGCGGCATTACCCGTTCTGCACCGTAATAGGTCAGGGTCAGCAGTGAACCACCATCGGGCATCATTTTTTCAGCCCGCTGGGCCACGGCGGTAAAGGAATAGATCGAGATATTCATGGTCATGTCGAAATTGGCAGCGCTGGTATCGACATATCGGCCGCGCAGCTCGTTTTTATCGGAAAATCCGATGGCATGGACCAGAAAATCAAGCTTGCCCCATTTTTGTTCCAATTCGGCAAAAACCGCATCTATCGAATCGCTGTCGGTAACATCGCACGGCAGAACAATTTGGGAATCAATCGATTCTGCCAGCGGTTTGACCCGTTTACCCAGCGCATCACCCTGATAGGTAAAGGCCAGCTCGGCCCCTTGTTCGTGGCACATGCGGGCAATGCCCCATGCAATGGATTTGTTATTGGCGACACCCAT
>JAKITE010000111.1 GCA_021648225.1 Paracoccaceae bacterium | reverse complement strand
CCCCATTCTACCCACGGCATATTGACGCCCAGCGAGGTCTATGACAGAAAAGCAGAACCAACAAAATTAGCAGCATAACAATGAAATCAGATTCATCTTATTTACGCTGCTAGCTGGTCAAAATAGTAGGACCACCTCTATGACCCTAGAACGCTGTAACTGTGCGGACGTGAATTTGGTCCCCCGGGAGACCGTCGGTGACCAATTAATTTCCATGGGTTAACAAAGTAACACCTTGCAACTGCGATACTTTGATCCTATGTACGTTGCGTGAAGTATTCTTTCACCGAGGTTTCCGACTCCTTTTGCAGTTCGTTGATTTCTACTTAAGATCACGCTGCACCAGAGTCACCGCGTTTTGCGGGTGGCATTTATTAGGAGATAAGCGGATGGCTAACGGCACCGTAAAATGGTTTAACCCTTCAAAAGGCTTCGGCTTCATTCAGCCAGAAAATGGCGGCAACGATGTGTTTGTACACATTTCTGCGGTTGAGCAAGCAGGTCTTTCCGGTTTGGACGATAACCAGAAAGTAACTTACGAACTGGAAACAGGTCGTAACGGCAAAGAATCAGCATCCCAGCTCGCACTGGTGTAGGTTGATTTTGACGGAGGTTTCCGTCACATAGAATTTTCAGAACGGCGGTTTGGGCAATATCCAGACCGCCGTTTTTCTGTGCTTAACGGTGCTCAGCTATTACCGCAAGAAGCGGTGGATATGTCGGTGCTTGCGGTCAAAGGTTACTTTACGGGGTGCTGAATGTGCCGGGATCAATCCAAGATGCTATTCAACGCCGATTCCCTGTGATCCTGTCACTATTTCCGAGTGACAACACGGTGACACCGAGCACTTGTTTTCCGGTGACAACACCCAGCATAGCTAACCGGTTACCCCGTAAGCTACTTAAAGCCATATCAAAAATGCCCAGAAAAATGGTACCAGCGCCCTGATTTGAACAGGGGGCCTCTTGATCCACAATCAAGCGCTCTAACCTACTGAGCTACGCCGGCACCGTGAGGGTGAATTACAACCGCATGGCAGTGATTGCAAGCAAAGAGTTTGGTCTTTGGCTTGCAACTTTGAATTCGGGGCGATAGCACAGTTTTTGAAAGAGGACTGCATTATGAGCATCAATAAACCAAGCGAAATCGCCGCCAATTTGCAAATCGGGCCAACCGATCAGGGCATGGTCCGGCTGTATGTGGAAACCCCGGAATACCAGTTGCCACTGGATTTCGACCCCGATGAGGCCGTGGAAATAGCTGAAGAGCTGATCGCCGCTGCCAACAAAGCCCGTGGTGTTTTGCCAAAAGGTTAAAGCATACCCCCGGCTTCGGGTCGTTAAATTCAACCATCCGGTCCGCCGCGTTGCCGGCAAATTTCAACAACCGCCAACAGGTGCTGCGCGCAATCGGTTTATCCGGGTGCATTTTGATCATCCGACACGGGAACATTGCAAGAGCGCCTGGTTAAGGGGCTTGCGGTAATGCCAAGCTCATCAAACCTTGTGCGATACCGTTTTGCCAATGCATCCGTGGAATAATAATCCTGCATCAAAGCCTGCCCGTTTTGGGCACGGAGATGTGCAGCGGGCATATTTTCATAAACCCGGCGCAATGTGTTGATCAGTGCGGTTTGGTTAATCTCGGCCCAGTAAACCCCGTTAATTGGTGAAATGATTGCCGATTTTTTTGCTTTGACCATCTGGCACGGCACCGGAAAGGCTGTTTCAGCGGTGCAAAAATCCTGACTGCCCGAATAATCCGTAACAATCAAAGGCTTGGCATATTTCAGCGCATAAGCCGGAAAATACCCGAACCCTTCGGAACGGTGCGGTGAAACAATGCAATCGGCGCCACGGATCAACCCTAAAAGATCATTAAACGGCAACATCCGCTGGTCAATGACAATTCTGGGGTCCCACTTGGCCATGCGCTTGATCATTTGCATTTGGCCCTCGGGGTCCCCCCAGTGTTGTTGTGGCGCGGGGGTGGTTTTCAAAATAAACCGGACATCTTTTTTATCGGGAAACGCCTGTTGAAATGCGGTAATTGCCGCCAAAGGGTTTTTGCGTGCCACCGAGGAATGGATATCAAAACACATCAAAAATACAGTATCCGATGGATTAAATCCGTAAGTGGTCAGGTCCATGGGCTGCACATCGGGCAGATCAAAACCTTTGCCAATCATGGTAATGGGCCGGTTATAGGCTTTTTGATAGATGCGTTGCACAAACCTGGAAGGGGTCCAGATTTCATCCAGATATTGATTGGCCAGATCATGGGATTTCGGGGTTTTCTCCAATTCCCACAATAAAAACCCGATATGGAAAGCGTCTTTTTGGGTGTTGCTGAAAACCTGTGACGGAATTTGGTCAGCATTCACATGGTGCAAATATACCGGCATTTCGGGGGTGATTTTGCCCATCGCCTGCTGGCTCATCTTTTGGTTTCGGGCCAAACCGGTTTCATTGGATGCAGCACCGGTTACAAAAACCTCAAGCGCGGGGGCAGGGGGGGGGCTGATGAAAACGCAGCTAACAACGGGTATCCGTGTTGGCCAAGCCGGGAAAACCAAGCTGATAAACCGGCTGATTGCCACGGTGCCTCCAGGCATTTTCGGGTTTTTGTCGGGGCATGGGCCAAAATACAGGCCAGTAATTCAAAGCGTGTTAAATTACCTTTGATACCACCAACCGGGGCTGAAAAATAGCTGGCCAGACTGTCGCCGATAAAGTCGATATTGGTGTTGAACCGGGCATGTGCGACAATCACCTGAAATGCAAAAGCAATGCGCCCGATGTTTTGATCCAGATTCTGATTGCCGTATTTTTGCGGATAGCAATGCAGTAAAGACAGGAAATAGGCCGGAAGAATAACGTCTTTTGTATCAGGCTGGCGCAGTGCCGCAACCTTTTCAAGATCGGCGCGGTTTTTGCAATCATTTCTGAATGCCTTAAAAACCGAAGCATTCAGTGGTAAGGGATGTTGGTTTTTGGCTGGCCCTTGAATCATATACCAATGTAAATATCCTATGCGCTCATCGGTTGTGGCAAGATTAAAACGCCGGTTTTTTCTGGATTTGAAATTCAGATGCTCCATAAAACGCGAAATCGGAATTTGCTGTGCGAGATCGGAAATATCGTCGGTAATATCACCATCGGAAAAATTCGATGAAACATCCTGAAACGGCATCGATTTTTTGGCAAGACGCATCACCACAGATTGTAAAACCTGCAAATCCGATTTCAAATCTGTATCCGCAGGCAAGCTGCTTATTGCGTTTCGCAACCAAGCCGGTGTCAGCCGGATGCTCTCGGTTTTATTGGCCAGACGAAAGACGGTTTTTTCAATGAGCGCGCTATTGGGGGGGGCAATTTTGCAGCCCAGTATTTTTTCAGCAAGCCTGACCCCGCGATGTTTTTTATTTACCAGGCGCACGGAATTTGGCCGTAAAACACGCGCGGCAATGGCGATTGCAAAACAGGCCATTCGGGCCAATGGTGAAAACCCGGTCGGGTAAACAATCACGGTTTTTGGCTTGCGAAATGCAATCAATGCCAAAAATTTTAGCCGACGGAATTCTTCGATACGGCGGTGTTTCCAACGGTCCTGCTGGATATTTTCAAACCCCAATGCTTGTGGGAAAATCACACAAAGCAAGTGGTTTTCGCCGATAATCTGTTTCACATGCGGTTCAAACCGTTTTTTGGGGCAATAATGCAGAAACTGTTCGCTATAGGTCGGGATGACCGATGACAGGGTTTTGACCTCTAGCCCCGCCGAATCGAGCGCATGCACAAGTTCGGCGGCCTGTTGTGCCGCCGCATATTGGCGTGGTGGGAAAGGCGCGATAATCAGGGTTTTACCCGAAATATGGGTGTAAAATGCCACGTTAACCTCGGATAAATTTGTTTTTTATTAAATATCACAATGGTTAACAGCCAATTTACTTCTACCCCTTTTACCTGACAAAATAAACCCCTATATTAAGGGTGGCGGGTGCTGACCTTCTCGTGAGAGGCCAAATCCTAGTGGCCTTAATTCTTAGAAAGGGAACTGGCTCTGTGACTGGCTCTGGCCTATTGCATCTGGTGCCCACCTGGTTCACCAGGCTCTCAAGGATACGATCCCTCCACGGCCGATGATGGGCCCGCCACCATTAAGGGAAATACATGACCAAACTAGCTGAACAAAAACAACTGGCGCGAAAGGCCGGGTTTGCGCGGCGCAAGCTGGCCCATCAGGCTAATGGTGCTGGCATTGCTGCGGCAGCGCATTTGATGCAATGGGGGAAATCCAGACCATTTTCAATTGTTGCCGGATACATGCCTATTCGCACCGAAATTGATGTTTTGCATGCCATGCGAATATTACACCTGCGCGGCGTTAGCCTGTGTGTGCCGGTAATTATCGGCCCGGGCCAGCCATTAAAGTTTCGCCAATGGACCCCGGATTGCCCAATGGAAACCGGCCCGTTCGGGGCATCTGTGCCGGTTTCGGGCGACTGGCTGCTGCCTGATCTGGTGTTGTGCCCTTTGGTTGCCTTTGATGATCACGGCCATCGTCTGGGCTATGGTGGCGGATTTTATGATCGCAGCCTTGCAGAAATTCGCGGCCAAAAACCGGTGACTGCATTGGGATACGCCTATGCAGCTCAACACACTGCCAGCCTGCCAAATGAACCCACCGACCAGCCGCTTGATGGCATGGTAACCGAAAACGGGGTTCAGATATTCAGGTAGTCGGTGCAATAAAATCCGGCACAATGCCCGAGGCTTGAATATAGCTGTCAACATCCTTGCCCGCAAATAACCCGTGATCCACAATCAGAACCGTGCCAAACCCTGCGGCTTTGCCCCCTAGAATATCGGTGTGTAATGTATCGCCAACCATGGCGATGCGGTGGTTTGGAATGGTATCGGGAATGCGCCTGCGGGCCTCTGCAAAAATTGCATCAAAAGGCTTACCGGAAAATATCGGTGCTATCCCCGTAGCCCGCGCCGTTTCATGGGCAAACCAGCCCGGTTCCAGCGATAATCCGTCTTCGCGCGGGGCAACTATATCGGGGTTGCCAACCAGAATAGGCCGCGGATTTTTCAGCAGGCTTTCCACCATCATATTCTGGCGCGTATCCGTCCAGTCAGCACTGCCAAGCAGGATAAACCCGCCGACCTTGTCGTAAAGGGTTTGGTCATCTCCCAAATCCAGCAACGGGGCTGGAAACTGGTCCAACCGCGAGGGTTTTAATGACATCACCCCCCAGGTGATTTTGGGCTGCGCAGCAATGCTGGCCGATAATATTTCGCGGCTGGCAATCACGGTTTGCGCGGTAAAATCAAACCCGAAGCGTTTGTATTTCGCCAATGAGGTTTTAGCAGGCAGGCTGGCACCATTGGTCATCACGATTGCCAGTTTGCCCATAGCCTGTAGTGCAGCAATACGTTCCGGCGCGCCAGCAATGGGGGTTTCGCCCACATTCAGCACCCCGAACGCATCCAGCAGGAAAACATCAAACCTGTCTGCCAGATCGCCCAGATGGTTGATCAGTTCAGAGGTTGCGGGAAATTCTGCGCTTGGCAAAACATCCCGCACCCGTTCATATTGGGCAAAAGCCCAGTCGGTATCAATTTTGAAATCCGGCATAAGACCCGCTTAGATAATGGCACCGCGCACTTTGGCGGATACCCATTCGCTTATCACCACAGCCACCAGAATAACCAGCAGAATAAGCGATACTTGCGGCCAAGCGATGGTATTCAGCGACGAGCTAAGCTGCAAACCAATGCCGCCGGCACCCACAAGGCCCAATACCGTGCTTTCGCGGATATTGATGTCCCAGCGGAACACCGCAATACCGGCAAAAGCCGGCATGATTTGCGGCACAATCCCGTAAACCATGATTTGCCAACGTTTCGCACCTGTGGCGGTGATCGCTTCAACTTGGTTCTCGTCGATTTCCTCAATTGCCTCATAAAGCAATTTTGCACAGAACCCGATTGAGCGGATGGAGATGGCCAATAGCCCGGCAAAAACCCCCGGTCCAACAATCGACACCAGCAGCAATGCCCAGATCAAAGAATTGACCGAACGGCTGGATACAATGATCAGCAAAGCAATCGGCCGCACAATGTATTTGTTTGGCGTTGTATTGCTCGCTGCCATAAAAGCTACTGGAACCGCAATAAAAAGCGCGATAACCGTGCCAAGTGTTGCGATATTCAACGTGTCCCAAATAGGTTTCCACAGCTTGTCCATATAGGACCAGCGCGGCGGCACGGCACGTCCGGCAATGTCAACCGTGACCTCGCCAACATTGCCCATCAGCGCCCAAAGCGTGTTTTCCGATATTGCCCACCAAGACCAGTAAAATACCAGACCAGTGACAAACCACATTGCCCAGCGTGTCAGTTGGGCGTTGCGGTCGCGAATTTGCCAGACCTTAAGGCCATTTTTTTCGATTTGTGGCATTATTTGATCCTCGCGCGGATAATTCCGGATAGATATTCAAGGACCATTACAGTAGCAATAATAATCAGAAGAATAGCGGCAACAGTGCCAAATTCATATCGGTCAAATGCGGTATTCAACGTTGCACCGATACCCCCTGCGCCAACCAGACCCAGCACCGCAGATTCGCGGAAATTAATGTCTAGTCGGTACATCGAAAGGCCAATCAACCGAGGCATGACCTGTGGTTGCACACCAAAATTGATCCGCTGTAGCCAGCTTGCGCCAGTGGCGTGAATGGCTTCGGCTTGCACTTTGTTCATATCTTCTATTTCTTCCGCCAGTAATTTTGCCAAAAAGCCGATCGTGGCAAAGCTAAGTGTGATAAAGCCGGCCAACGGGCCAAAACCCAGGATCGCCACCAAAATAATCGCGACAATCAGCTCGTTCAATGCGCGCGAAATTGTGATGATAAAGCGACAGATCAGATAAACAGGCAGCGGCGCAATATTGCGCGCAGCACCCAGGGCAATCGGGATCGAAATACCGATGCCGACAATGGTGGACGCAATTGTCATTACAACGCTTTCATACATGCCTTGTTTAATATCGCCCCAACGCGATACAAAATCAGGGTTCAGGAATCCATTGATAAATTGCATCCCCCGCGCAAGACCGCGCTGAATGCGTGACCAGTTAACGTCAATGCCCGTGAAATATCTGTCTATCCTGCCAAACTTGAATCCTTCCTCAACGAACCCAAATACCGCAAGGTAATTGGCCACGCCTTTGGTGCCGATGGTTGCAAGAAATACGTAAATTACCACAGCGATCAAAATACCGATACGCATACGTCGGCTTTTGATAAAAGGCGGCTTTTTCCAAGCCGTCCCGAGTTGGCTTTCTAACGCGATAGTCACGTTTCGGCCTCGTCGTCATCCACCGCTTCAATTGTGGCTTCCCAGTCTTCTTCGCCGTAAATCTGGGTTAATACTTCGGAGGTCAGTTCATCCGGGCCGCCGTCAAACACAACTTTGCCTGATTCCAAGCCAATCACACGTTCAACAAACATTTGCGCCAGCGCGACGTCGTGAATGTTGATAATTGCTGCCAAGCCGCGTTCACTGCACAGCTCACAAATCAGGCGCATAATTTGACGCGAGGTTTTCGGGTCAAGCGATGCGGTTGGTTCATCCACCAATAGCAGCGCCGGGTTTTGAATAAGCGCGCGGCAAATGCCGACACGTTGGCGCTGGCCACCTGACAATTCATCAGCGCGTTTGTCTGCCATTGCCAACAGACCTACACGGTCCAGCAGGCGATAAGCCTCATCCACGTCAGATTGCGGGAATTTACGCAAGAAACTGCGCCAAAAACCAACATAGCCAAGGCGACCAGACAGCACGTTTTCCATCACCGTTAGACGCTCCACAAGCGCGTATTCCTGAAAAATCATGCCCATACGGCGGCGTTGTTTACGCAGCGCGCCCGCGCCAAGGGTGGTAATATTAATGTCGTCCAAAACCGCGGAGCCGGATGTCGGCTCTACCAAACGATTTATGCAACGAATCAAGGTGCTTTTGCCTGCACCCGATGGGCCAATCAGGGCCACAACCTGCCCTTTTGGAATGGATAGTGTTACATCGCTAAGGGCTTTGTCACCCGTATTATATACTTTTGTTAAGCCGTTCAATTGCAGCATCTGCTATCCCCGTTAGATAAAGAAATGGCGCCCGCGTTGCCCCGGGCGCCAAAAAATGTCTTAGACCTTACTCGCAAGCGTATGAAACGCCGTTTGCAGTGTCGATTGTGCGGATAACTTCCCAGAACTCTTTATAGTTCATTGGCAGGAATTGGCCTTCATTTGATTTCTCAAATTCTTCCTGAAGCGAAGTGCCTTCCCAATCAAATGTGAAGAATGCTTCTTGGATTTTAGCAGCCAATGCAGGGTCAAGGTTATATGCTGTGCCAAACCCGGTTGTCGGGAATGTTTGCGATTTATAGATCGAGATGATCTGGCCTTCTTCAACATCTCCACGTGCAAGCATGCGGCTCCAGACAGAGTTCGCGATAGAAGCAGCAGGATAGTCCTGATTGGCAACACCAAGGATGGAGTTGTCATGCTTGCCTGAGAACGCAGGTTCGAAGTCACGATCAGCGATCATGTCAAATTCGGAAGCCAAGATAGCCGAAGGTGCCTTGAAGCCCGAGTTGGATGTTGGCGAAGTAAACGCCAGAACGCCGCCACGGATGTCTTCAACTGATTCAACGCCAGAACCCGGATATGTGATGATTTCCATCTCATACCCAAAACCGCCATCCAAGGATGCCATAATGGTGAACGGGTTGAAACCCGCACAGTTCACTGCCAACGGGTTGGAACCTGTGTTAAAGCCAGCGATATGCAAACGACCGGAGCGCATGGCTTCGATCTGGGCCGCATTGGATTGAACAGGAAAGAAGATGACTTCTTTGCCGGTAACTTCTTCCATATAATTAAGGAAGTCAGCCCAAACGCTGACATAAACAGCCGGATCTTCAACCGGTGTATATGTGAACACCAGCGTATCGGGATTAATCCAGTCGGCCGGATCGGTTGGCGCATCCGCGATCAAATCGCCGTCACGGTCGCAATAACGCTCGTCCAAGGTGCCACGCGGACAGTCTTCTTGTGCAAATGCAGCACCGGTGCTGACCAACAGGGCGGCGGTTACCGAGCCCAGAATTTTTGTTGATAGTTTCATATTTCTTCCTCCACTATTTTTTGTGGAGGAAGTAAGGCTTAAATTCGGCGGGTTTGCAAACTGATTTGTCAGTTTTTGTCAAAAAAGTGTCATAAATCGTCGATCCACAAAAATATACTGGGGAACGACCCCCCTTAAATCTATCAATACGTGAATTTCGGTGCGCCAAATCCCCAAGAATTCCAGACTGGATTATGGATTGTCATCGGTGGTGGCTGCGATAAATTCAAACGGTTCGGTAGGGTAATCTTGCATTATGCCGCCAATCACGGTTTTTCAACTTCGCCGCCCCATTTGCACCGCAACAATCCCGGCCGAAATAACCAAAACCCCCAATAAATCCCGATAGGTCAGGGATTCCGATAAAACAAGCGCCGCAATCGCAACCCCTAAAAACGGATTTAGAAAATGAAAGCTGGCCGCACGGATGGTGCCGATGCG
>JAKITE010000110.1 GCA_021648225.1 Paracoccaceae bacterium | reverse complement strand
ACGCGGTAGTTCTGGCCAAACCGGAATTGGAGATTTATGCGGATGATGTTATTTGCTCGCATGGCTCTACTTGTGGTGCTACAGATGAAACCGCGATGTTTTACTTGATGTCGCGCGGAATAGCCAAGAAACAGGCTCAGGATCTTCTTGTGCTTGCATTCCTTGACGAAGCCATCCAAGAAGTTGACAATGAAGCATTGGCGGATGAAATTCGCGGACGTTTGGCAGGTTGGACCGAAAGGCACGGGTAAATGACACTATACGGCGAAATTCTTAGGGCATATCGCGGGTTCGGTGCCTCCATGCGCCGACAGCTGGAGCAAAACCCGCGAGAGGAAAAGCTGCTTTTATACGCGGTGCTCGCCGCGTTTCTGGGGTTTATCGCACGAATTCCCGGCCTGATATATGTGGCACAAAATTCCGAGAATCAAGAACTGACCATCGCCAACCTGATCGGCTCTAATTTTGTCACCACGTTTTTCTATGGGCTGATCATGCTGTATATCATTGCATCAGTCTCGCATCTGATTGCCAAAATATTCAAGGGTGCGGGCAGTTTTCAGGATGCTCGGCTGGCCCTGTTCTGGGCTGCATTGGTGATTGCGCCGCTTTATCTGGTTGTGGTGGCCCTGCGGGTGGTGATCACCGCGCCGGATTTCATTAGCCTAAGCAATTTAGCCATCGGTATTTTATTTGTGTATTGTTGGGGCACCTGTCTTAGCACTGCCGAAAAATTTAATGGTGCCTTGATGACTTCGCTTTCAATTGTTACTGTTTTCGGGCTGATAGCGTTTGGTTTTCGGGTATTGGTTTTGCTTTAGAAACCATGGGGGTGCAACATGGACAACAAAGATTTCTTGAATGATCGGCTGGAAACTGAGCGCGAAGACAGCTTTACCGTTGGCTCTCACACCTATCAAATGTCCCATTCTTCGCTATACCGGCGCGTGCTGGATTCCTGGGTGGATATGCGCAAAGCCACCCGCCGGCTGATTGACGAAGACCCGTCTGAATCGCGGTTGTTGTTTTACATCCTGATGTCGGATTTGATATTTTTTCTTTCATGGTCGTTAAAAGCAGTGGTTTCCCCCACTGAAAATGCCAGTGAATTTCTGCCCACCGATGTCGGGTTATGGCTGGTTCTTGCCCTGTTTGCCCGTACCGCAGTGGTATATTTGTTTTCGGTTCTGCTGGGCATTGCCATGCGCCTTGCTGGCGGGCAGGGTAGCTGGAAAGCCACCCGCGCCGCTGTGTTTTGGGGGGCATTTGTTGCCGCGCCTTTCGGGTTACTATTTGCGCTGATCACGGTGGCATTCTCGGCGCTAGAGGGCGTAATGCCGTTTCTTGCCAATGATCTGATTTCGCAAGCGCCCTATTGGCTTAGCCTTATTCCGTTCGTGTGGTTTATTTCCGCCGGTCTGGCAGAGGCCCATAAATTCCGCCTTGTTGCGCCGATATTTGGCACCATGACAGTATTGACTATGGTGCTTTGGGTGCTGTTTTTATATCTCAGCGCTATTGGCATCTTTACCCTTAGCTAAGGTTTTCGAAATGTATGACGTAAACGAGATCCGCAAGGATTTCCCGATATTGGCGCGCAGTGTTAACGGCAAACCGCTGGTCTATCTGGATAACGGCGCGTCCTCGCAAAAGCCTCAAACCGTGATTGATGCGGTGACGCGGGGTTACGCCGAGGAATACGCCAATGTGCATCGTGGCTTGCATTTCCTATCCAATCTGGCGACCGACAAATACGAGGCGGTGCGCGGCAAAATCCAGCGTTTTCTAAATGCGCCGTCCGAGGATGAAATCCTGTTTACCAGCGGCTCAACCGAGGGGCTAAACCTGATTTCCTATGGCTGGGGCGTGCCCAATTTGCAGGCAGGCGATGAAATTATCCTGTCGGTAATGGAACACCACGCCAATATCGTGCCGTGGCATTTTCTGCGCGAACGTATGGGGGTTGTGCTGAAATGGGTTGAACCAGATGCAAATGGCGCGCTGGACCCAGCTGCGGTAATCGACGCGATAAACGACAAAACCAAACTGGTCGCCATCACCCATATGTCCAATGTTCTGGGCACGGTGGTTGATGTAAAAACCATCTGCCATGCGGCCCGCGCGCGGGGCGTTGCCACCTGTGTTGACGGCTCGCAAGCTACGGTGCATATGCCGGTGGATGTGGCGGATATCGGCTGTGATTTCTACACCATCACCGGCCATAAATTATATGGGCCAACCGCCTCGGGCGCGGTGTTTATCCGCCGTGAACGTATGGCTGAAATGCGGCCCTTTATGGGGGGTGGCGATATGATCCGCGATGTATCGCGCGATGTAATTACTTATAATGACCCCCCCCATAAATTTGAGGCAGGCACGCCGGGCATTGTGCAAATTATCGGTTTTGGCGCGGCGCTGGATTATATGATGCATGTGGGCATGGAAAATATCGCCGCCCATGAAAAAACCCTGTTTGACTATGCTGATCAAAAACTGTCGGGGCTGAACTGGCTGAATATTCAGGGTAATGCTGCTGGAAAGGGTGCGATTTTTTCATTCACCATGGCTGGCGGCGCGCATCCACATGATATTTCCACCATTGTTGATCAAAAAGGCATCGCGGTGCGGGCCGGGCATCATTGCGCCCAGCCCTTGATGGATTTTCTAGGGGTTTCGGCGACCTGTCGGGCCTCGTTCGGGATGTATAACACGGTTGAAGAGGTGGATAAACTGGTCGAAGCCTTGGAATTGTGCCACGAATTATTCGGGTAATGGCGGTTCCAACACCGTAATGCCCACCGAACCGCCCCTCGCCAAATCCGCATCCAATGACATCGGAATATATTCACTGCGCCGCCAGATCACCGACAAATCATCGTAATGTTTTGACAGGAAATGCCCGCTCTGGCCGGTTGAGGTAATAAACACCGAATTATCCAGATCATCAAAATCATATACCGCCCGAAATCCCGAAGCATGCACATTGGTAAACGGTTCAGCCCCCGTGCCACGGGTGCGCCCGCGCATCAAGGTGTTATCGCCGCCAGATGTCTCCTGCCAGATATTGGCCATTGACGCCACAATCGGGACTTGCCCCAACACCTTGTTTTCATGAAACGCCAAATGTGCATCCCCCCAGCGCCAGCGGTTGATACGCGGGCCGTATTTGGCCACCAGCCACTGAATAGCATCATCCAGCGCGATCGAGGCAATCTGTGTGCAGCTTTCGATTTCCGCAGTTGGTTTCACATCACACCACGCCGCCGCCCCGTCAATATCGCGCAAAACCCGCTCGATAAACAGCGGATCCACAGCGGTGATTTCGCCGGATAACTGCCCCAGATCATCCTGAATCAACCGCCCCTGAAGCGCCCGCACCCAAGCCGCATAAATCAGCGGTTCGGGGTCATGTTGGCCCATCTCGCCATTCCAGCTGGACAGCAGCGCCAAAGCCTCGCGGCGGCGCGCCCCGTGGGTTCCCGGCTCGGCATTCTGGTCAGCAAACCACAGGTTTGCCCCCATTAGCGGCAATAATAACCGTGCAGAAACCGAAACAATATCGGTTTGAATGGCGATAAAACTGCTTTGGGTGTGAAATTGCCGCGCATTCAACAGGCTGGTAGCGCGTTGAATACGTTGGGTATCGCCCCAGTCAAAACTGAAATTCTGCGGGAATTCCGCATCGGCAATCCGGTTGTTGGTATTTACCACAATACCGCTTTCGGGGTTTAAAACGCTCGGGTTGGTTTCAAACGGATAATATCCTTGCCAGTCATTTACCTCCAGCCAGCCTTGCGACGGAATGCGGCCCAGGGTTTCATGGGCAGGGTCGCGGCGCGGCACCGCACCGGTGGTAACAATGGCGATATTGTCACGATCTGCCAGAATAACATTGTTGGATGGGGCCACCATTTTTGAAACCGCAAGGGTTGCTGCCTCAACCGAATGGGCAGACATTAATGCCATAATCGATTCAATCGACCGGTCTTGTTCCTCCAGCCCTGTCCATGCCAGCGAAATTTCATGACCTGCGGTTCGCAGGCTGGCCACGCCAAAATGATTGCCGGGGATGACCGGCCCGTGTTTGGTCCAGCGCAATTGCCGCGTTACCGGCGGTTCGTCAGCAATTTCAATCACCGTGCTGCGGGTTTCAAATTCAATCGCGCCATTTTCGGTCAGGTATTCATCGGGATTTTGCGGGTTTAGCCGTTCCAGATACAGGTCTTGATCATCCAGATAGCTGGCCGTAAGCCCCCAGCCCAGATCCTTGTTCCGCCCGATTAGCACCGCCGGAATACCCGGAATGGTCGCGCCGATTACGCCGCCATTTTCCAATTCCAGCCGTGCCAGCATCCAGATACCGGGGGCGGTAAGGCCCAGATGCGGGTCGGTTGCCATCAATGTGGCCCCGCTGGCCGAACGGCTGCCAAGTGCGGCCCAAGCATTGGACGCCCCCGCAAAGCCAATCGGTTTAAGCGGCGAAAACGGATCATCCGGCAGGGCTTGCGCCAGCAAATATTCAACATCGGGAAACAGGCTGGCAAATTCCGGCACGGCCATCATTGCCCCGCCCGGCGTGTCGGGTAAAATATCCTGAATGCGCGCATCGGGTATGCGAAATGAAAGCCGGGCGCGCAGAACCTCTTTGGCCGCTTTGTCGGTGGTTTGCAGGGCCATTAACTTCACAAGCGCAATGCTGTCAGCCGGTGTCCACGGCGCGATGGCATTGGAATAAAGGAAAAATTCAGGCGCGCCACGCCCCAATGCCTGTTGGCGGGTAATGTCCACCCAAGCATTTATGCCATCGGAATAGGCATTCAGCAATTCAAGGGTTTCGGGGGTTTGATAAGCAACCGCGCGTTGGGAAATTGTGTAAATATCCAGCGCGCGCATCAGCTCGTCCGTGGCCAATGCCCGCCGCCCGAACATTTCGGATAAACGGCCCTGGGCAGTGCGCCGCATCAGCTCCATCTGCCACAAACGGTCTTGGGCATGGACAAAACCAAGGCCAAACATCACATCTGCGTCATTGCTGCCAAAAACATGCGGGATCGCATAAGAATCACGCACAATTTCAACCCGCTCAGAAATTTCCGAACGGGTATAGCTGGCGGTATATTCCGGCAAAGACCGGACCGCGAAATAATAGATAAAGCCGACAATCACCGCCAGAATCAGCAATAATCCGATAAACCCGGTTAAAATCCAGCGAAATGCTTTTGTCATGATAAATTTTGCCCTGCCTGCTTGACGCTTTGCAGATAGCAGGCCAAAGACAAAGGGGCAATAACGGCATTGGAACTAAGGAGCATATCATGGCAAAACTGGCATTTTTAGGCCTGGGCGTAATGGGATACCCGATGGCGGGGCATCTGGTGGCAAAAGGCCATGAAGTTTGCGTTTACAACCGCACCACGGCCAAAGCAGAAAAATGGGTGGCACAACATGGTGGCAGCTTTGCCACAACACCGGCCAAAGCCGCAAAAGGCTGCGAAATTGTGTTTGCCTGTGTGGGCAATGATGCAGATTTACGCTCGGTCACTTTGGGTGCGGATGGTGCGTTTGCAGCCATGCAATCCGGCAGTATTTTTGTTGATCACACCACTGCATCAGCCAATATTGCGCGTGAATTATATGCAGCGGCGGTCGGGTTTGATTTCATCGACGCGCCGGTTTCGGGTGGCGAGCTTGGCGCGCAAAACGGGGTTTTGACCGTGATGTGTGGCGGCGACACAGCCCCTTATGATCGGGCCGAACCGGTGATTGCGGCTTTTGCCAAATCTTGCAAATTGATGGGCGACAGCGGCGCAGGGCAGCTAACCAAAATGGTTAACCAGATTTGCATCGCCGGATTGATGCAGGGATTATCCGAAGGCTTGAACTTTGCTGACAAAGCAGGGCTTGATGTCGAACGGGTGGTCGAGGTCATCTCTAAAGGTGCCGCGGGCAGTTGGCAGATGGAAAACCGGTATAAAACCATGATTGCCGATGAATTTGATTTGGGTTTTGCGGTGGACTGGATGCGCAAAGATCTGGCGATCTGTCTAGAAGAGGCCAACGGCAATGGCGCCAGCCTGCCCGGAACCGCGCAGATCGACCAATATTACAAAGACGTGCAAAACATGGGCGGAAACCGCTGGGATACCTCCAGCCTGATCCGCCGCTTGCGTAAACTGGATAGCTAACCCGTAGGGTGCGTGGTCCCCACGCACCGTCACCGGATAAGCCGTGAATATTTGGCACCCTAGAAACTACTACCAATATTACGTTATTAACCGCCGAGGCGTAGCCGAGGCCAAGGCCGACATTTTTTATCAATCCGTCAGGATTGCATAAAAAATGGCGGAAGCTCCCTTAACAAAAAATGCCGGCGTCTTGCAGGCGTTTCCGAAAGGCGCGCAGGGTTGGGTCGTATTGGCTGGCTTTGAGAGCCGCCAGATAAAGCGTGCGGCGCACATTGGCCCTGCCCCCAGGTCCGGCGTTTACCTTTGAATAACCCACTGTCGCGCGCATGCGGCGCAAGGCCCGACATGCTGTCGATTTCTCGGCGGTCTATATGGCCCAGTTCCGGCAGGTTGACGACGAGGCTGGCGTTCAGAATTGGGCCAATACCTGGCATGGCTTGCAGGCGGCAGCTGGCTGTTTTCAGCGCATCACAAGCCCGCACATGCTGATCAATCCGGGTTTCCAGCAGCGTTAAGCGTTTGGTCATATGGCCCAAAACTGACCTGATATCACGTTTGATACTGGCCAGCCGTTTGGGCGAGGTAGGGATGTGCTGCGCGGAGGCGGTTTCGGGATCAAAAACGTCAATCCAGTTCTTGGCCTAGTTCTTGGCGATATCGACGCCGATATAATTTGGTGCTAAAGTCATAGTGCCTATCCTTGATCTGGCGGGGTCAGCTGAGCTCACAGCCGCCCCTTGCCAACTGTTCAGGCTTAGTCTTGATCAGCAGACGAGCCCCAAGCGACGGCACGGTCATCAAAAACCGAGGCTGCGACGGGGTCTCGTCTGCCAACATCAAATATGACATATCTTTTAGAGACAAGCGTGCATGGTTTCCACCCACCACTCCCTTATTCTCCCAACATCCATTCGCCATCCGGCGCAAAGGCGTGAAAGGCAAAGGCAAAAACCACGTCATGCCCGACCGGATTTCCGCTGGCGTCAAACACCCGGATATTGCCAACCTCGCGGCCCTTTGCAATTTCACGGGTATCCAGCGCCGATGCCATGCCCTCGGACCAGATCAGCCGAAACCCTGCTTCTTCGATGATGCCGGCCTCGGCAAGACGACCAAGCGGCCATGCACGATTACCAACCTTTACCACCCGCGACAAAGGCTGGATACCAAAGGGGGGTTCTTCGCCCCGATACAGGAACGGCGTTTCCGACCCGTCATACCCCGCATAAGGATTGGCGCCATAAGCGCGGCGATATCCGGTGGGTTCGGCCATTAACATGCCCTGGGGGTTGCGACCGGCAAATTCTTCCATCGACTCGGTCCAACTGACAACCACCGTCAGTTTTTGGCCGGTCAGCTCTCCTACAATGGCTTCGCCTGTGAATTGCTGCCACCAGCTTTCGGTTTCGCGGTCAAACATCACCATATCGGAAAATCGTAATTTTCCGGTAACGCCAAAGCTGAGGGTTTCGCCGTTCAGGCGGCGATCAAACACAATGCCCGAATTACACAACGGGCAAAACGTAACCGCCACCGGCACATCGCCAATCACATCATTGGCAATTTCATGCCAAGTCAGATACCGCACCGGATAGGCGCGCGGGGTCTGGCCAGCCATTTCAATGGTAATTACCGGTTCACGGCCCGGAATTTCAGTGCCAGCAACCGGAACAAAGGTCACCGAAGCCAGCGAGGGTATGCCGTCTTTGGGTGGCCCGCCCGACATGATTTCGCTAAAATCAACGCTGGTTTTGGAAAAATCCGTATCCGGCCATTCATTTTGCCAGAATTGCATTTGGGCTGATACTGCTGCTGCCATCAGGGCAAAGAATGTGGTCAATGTAAGCGTTCTGAGCATGACAGCCCCCTTTTCATAAACATCATTCAAATCTTGCGCTATTTTGTAACCTTTTCCTAGATGCTTTCACGGGAAATTGACGGGGTATGAGAATACTACATTTCCCTTTCTGCAAATAAAAAAGGCCCGGACAATCAGCCCGGGCCTTTTTTATTACAGAATTACGCCCTAGTTATCCGCTGAAATCCATGCGCGCGCGATATAGTCGGGGTCTAGGTTAACCGCGCCATTGGCGCTTTGGTCTCCGCGTTTGATGGCTTGCACTATGTCCATGCCTTCAAATACCCGGCCAAAAACCGTATATTGGCCATCCAGCGATGGATAGCGCGTAAACATGATGAAGAACTGCGCATTGGCAGAATCCGGATTTTGCGAGCGCGCCATGCCAAGCACACCGGTATCAAAAGACAAATCGGAAAATTCAGCCGGCACATCGGGCAATTCAGACCCGCCACGACCGGCATTGGCCGGTTGATAGGTTTCTGCTAGACCATATTGCACATCACCGGTCTGGGCCATAAACCCGTCAATAACACGGTGGAATGCAACGCCGTCATAGGCACCGGAACGGGTTAGTTCCTTGATGCGCGCCACATGCAGGGGTGCAATGTCGGGGCGCAAAATAATTTGCACCACGCCATTTGCTTGACCAGCAATTTCTAGGTTCAGGATATTTTCAGGGTCAAAATCATTGTTTTGAGCCAGTGCGACCCCCGCAGAAAGCGCAAAAGCCGCCGCTGCCAGAGATTTAAGAAATAACCGCCGCATTATATATCCGCCGCGACTTTGACCGAAATCATGCGATCCGGCGCGCTTGGCGGTTCGCCAACCGCGATGCCGTCGACATGTTCCATGCCCTCAATTACGCGGCCATATACGGTGTATTGGTTATTCAGAAAATGGCCTTCGGCGAACATCAGGAAAAACTGCGAATTGGCGCTGTCGGGGTTCTGGGAACGCGCGGCACCCAAAACACCGCGATCAAACGGCAGGCTGGAAAATTCAGCTTTGACATTGGGCAGATCAGACGCGCCGGTGCCCGCCCGACCCAGATTGAAATCTTTTTCCATGTTGCCATTGGCCACATCGCCGGTCTGGGCCATGAAACCTGGAATTACACGGTGAAAGGCCACGTTGTCATATTGACCGCTGCGCGCCAGCTCTTTCATGCGGGCGGTATGCTCAGGAGCCACATCGGGCAGCAATTCAATAATGACATTGCCGTCTTTCAGTTCGATGATAATGGTATTTTCTGGATCTTTGATATCGGCCATCTGGCTTCTCCTGTTTCTGGTTTGGCTGCAACCTAAGCATCAAGCAGCAAAATGAAAGCCCTAAATATAAGATAGCGCTCCGGCACTCATTTGAACATGGCCTCGCTGCGCTCGGCAGGCCAGCCTGCGGCGCGAGTATTTTTGCAACAAAGAAGGTGCTATGCGTAGTGACAGCTACTTTTGCAGCTTTGCATCAAGCGCTTTTGCAACGCGGGGGGTTACGAATTTGCTTATATCACCACCAAGACGGGCGATTTCCTTTACCAATTTTGAAGCAATGGCCTGATGCTGGGCCTCGGCCATCAGAAATACGGTTTCTATGTCATCATTCATGGCGCGGTTCATGCCAACCATTTGATATTCATATTC